>NZ_JBSSDI010000020.1:0-50712 GCF_054060575.1 Thermostichus sp. MS-CIW-15
TTCAACACAGGCAGATGGCAGACTGTCAACGGGCAAGCGTGGCTGTTGCAGCGATTTTGCTACCACCCGTTGAACCGTTCTGCCAGGCGATAGTTATACTGCCTACGTAGCAGCTGCAGCCATTGCTCCATTAGAGCTATCTGGCTGGTGGTAGGACGCAAGCGGTACTGGTAAGCGGTTCTCATGATGAATGCATTGTACCTGTTGAACGCTCCCGCCTCTCATCCTGACTCTGGCCGGCCCGCCCCCCTACATCCCCCCGTATACGGGGGGACTGGGGGGCTGGGGGGCTGGGATATAGGGGGGTACAGAGCGGGGCTTCCAGGACTACGTCCCGCTAGCGCGAACGGCGGATTAGCTAAAACTTGGCGCAACGTTTTCCCGGCGTCTCCCCTCGCCGCATCCCACCCTAGGTGAAGGTCTTCGGAAAACCTGTCTCCAAAGTCCTTAGGGATCCCCCCCTTTCCCCTACACTCAAGAGGGAGCTACCCTTAAGTTGGGAAATCGTCCAGATGGGCTATCGCCGCCGCGATTGGTTGGCCTACTGGCTGCTCAAGTGGCTGGTGGTCAACCCTTTATTTCGGGGACTGTATTTTGGCCGCACCTATGGCCAGGAAAACGTGCCGCGCCACGGATCCCTGATCATCGTCAGCAACCACGCCAGCCACTTGGATCCGCCGCTGGTGGCCAATGCGGTGCGCCGCCCGGTAGCCTTCATGGCCAAAGAAGAGCTGTTCCAGGTGCCGGTGCTGAAGCAGGTGATCCGGCTCTACGGGGCTTACCCGGTCAAAAGGGGAGGTGCGGATCGCAGCGCCTTGCGGGCCACAGAGGCAGCCCTGGCCCAGGGCTGGGCGGTAGGGATCTTTCTCAACGGCACCCGCACCCCCGATGGCCGCATCCCCCAGCCTCACCTGGGGGCAGCCTTGGTGGCAGCGCGCACCCAGACACCCTTGCTCCCCGTAGCCCTCTGGGGCACCGAGAAGGTGCTGCCCAAGGGATCCCGCTGGCCGCGCTTGTTTTGCCCCATCACGGTGCGCATCGGCAGGCTGATCCCCCCGCCGGCTTCCAGCGACAAAGCTGAGCTGCAGCAGGCAACCGCGGCCTGCGTGGAGGCCATCCATGCCCTCCTGGATCAGGGGCGCTGAGGGGCAATCAGAGTATCTTGAGCAACCAGATACTCGGCCACCGGCTTTCCCCCCAAGATGTGCTCTTGCAGCACCCGCTCTATCACCGGCGGCGTGGCCGAGTGGTACCAGAACCCGCCGGGGTACACCAACAACACCGGCCCAGGAACACCGTAGTTGCAGGCCCGCAGACAATTGGCCTTGGTGCGGTTGACGCGCAGAGGGCCCACGCCCGCCAGCTCCAGGTTCAACTGCTGGATCCGCAGCCTCAGGTATTCCCAGGCTTCCAGCCCCACCGCCTTTTCACAGCACTTGGGCTTGGTCTGGTCGGCGCAGAGGAACAGATGCCAATGGTAAGACGGAATCGGATCCGGCTGAGGTTCTGCAGATGGGCTTGCCGGCGTGGGAAGGGGAGCGGAAAGCTGGGTCATGTGAGGATCCGTGTCTCCTACTGCCACCGAATAATCACTAGATAATTATATGAGTAGTTAAAGAAGACGTCGGGCATCCCGACAAACCTTCTGACCCCTAGGAAATGGGGTAGAGGCCTGGGGATGTGCTGCCCTAGCCTGGATAAAAGGATCCCTCACCTGTCCGGCAATGCTGATCGATGCTCCCCAACAGCGGCTATTTCTCGCCCTCCTTCCCCCACCAGACCTGCAGGAGCAAGTGACCGCCATTAAACAACAGTTTGCCGAGCAATTCGCCAGCCGCGCAGCCCTGCGCTCGCCCCCTCACATCACCCTGGTGCCTCCTTTCGAGTGGCCCACTGCCCAGCTGGCGGCCCTGACAGGATCCCTAGAAGCATTTGCTAAGGAGCAGGCGCCAGTTGCCGTTGAGCTCTGTGGCTTCGGCGCCTTCCCGCCACGGGTTATTTATATTCACGTCGAGCCCTCCCCCGAGCTGCAACAGCTTCAGGCCAAGGCCCAGCGGCACATGAGCCTCCTTCTCAAGCAAGAAGAAGCAACGGCTCCAGCCCGTCCCTTTGTGCCCCACATGACTGTGGCCTTCCGGGATCTCCAGCCGGCCCAGTTCCGCGCCGCCTGGCCGCAGTTCAAGGCTCGCCTCTTCCAGGGATCCTTTCTCGCCTCTGCCCTGACCCTCCTCCTCCATGACGGCAAGCGCTGGCAGGTTTTTGCCGAATTCTCCCTCTCCGCCTCTGAGGGATTGAGGCAGGAAACAACAGCCTACTCAACCCAGTGAGCAGCCATATATTCAGCTAGATCCAGCACCCGCTGCGAGTAGCCCCACTCGTTGTCGTACCAGGCCATCACCTTCACCAGATCCCCGTCCAGCACGCTGGTCATCTCGGCATCCACAATCGCCGAGCAGTCGTGGCCGCGGTAGTCGATGGAGACTAAGGGGATATCGGAGTAGGCAATGATCCCTTTCATCGTGGTCTCTGAAGCGTCCTTGAGAGCCGCGTTCACCTCCTCGGCAATCACGCGCCGCTCCGTTTGCACCACCAAGTCCACCAGCGACACGTTGGGCGTGGGCACCCGTACCGCCACCCCGTTCAGCTTGCCCTTCAGTTCGGGGATCACCAGCGCCACCGCCTTGGCCGCCCCGGTGGTGGTGGGCACCATGCTCAACGCCGCCGCCCGCGCCCGTCGCAGATCGCGGTGGCCGCCATCCAAAATCCGCTGGTCACCGGTGTAGCTGTGGGTGGTGGTCATCGTGGCCCGCAAGACGCCGAACTTGTCCAGCAACACTTTGAGGATGGGGGCAAGGCAGTTGGTGGTGCAACTGGCGTTGCTGACAATGTTGTGCCGCACCGGGTCATAGGTGTGTTGGTTAACGCCATATACAAACGTGGGAATGTCGCCCCCCTTGGCCGGAGCGGTGATCACTACTTTTTTGGCTCCCGCCTCAAGGTGCTTAGAGGCCCCTTGATAGTCTACGAACACCCCTGTAGCTTCAATAACAAGATCCACCTTCCACTCTTTCCAGGGCAGGTTGCTGGGGTTGCGATCGGAAACGGCGTGGATATGCTTGCCGTTAACCAGCAGGCCACCCTCGACGGCCTCCACTTCCGCCCCTTGCAGCGGCCCGAGAATGGAATCGTATTTGAGCAGATGGGCAGCCGTGCGGGCGTCTGATGTGTCGTTGATGGCAACAATATCGAGATTGGACTGGGAGCGACCCAGCCAACACCGCAAAAAGTTGCGACCGATACGACCAAATCCGTTGATGGCTACCCTGACCACTGCTCTTAACCTCGCTGCTTGAAGTGCTTTGGGGCTGCTTAGCACATAATACCGCAACCCCTGGCTATTCTGAAGATAAAATTTGGGATCCCACCGCTTGATTTCTGGCCTCTTTTTTGAGTAGTATCAACTGATATTTAACTTTAGGGATCCCGGCCTGCCTGCAGGGGTTGGCTTTCCTCAAGCGGGGTAGCGCTGCTGCAGCAAGGCCATAGCCGAGGCCACGTTTTCGGCTCCCCGCTGTTCCAGCAGATCCGCGAACATGCTGTCGAGCCAAAAGAGGCGCTCGCCGATGATCTGGGTCCAGGCGCGGTAGAGCTTCAGCTGGACTTCCAGGGGCAATAGGAGCAGCCCCTCGCGGGAGAGGCGCAGGGTTTGCACTTCGGTCAGGCTCACCGCGGTAAAGGAACGTCGCCGTCCCGTCAGCAAGGAAAGTTCCCCAAACACGCGCCCGGCATGCAGCGTGGCCAGCCAATAATCGCCGGGATGGCGCATGTACTGGCGACGCAGCTCCACGATCCCGCTGAGAACTACGTATAGGTCGCTACTGGGATCCCCTTCTTGGAAGATCACCTGGCCGGGGGAAAAGCGGCTGGGCAGTAGGGCAGCCGTCAATGCCTTCCACTCAGCATCTTCCAAAAACTGAAAGAGCAAGTGCTCGCGAACGCGCTCAAACGGATAACGGCTGCTGCTCATCGGGCAAGCGGCTGGAAGTGCTTGGGGCCAGCTCTGTTTCATCCTACCGTCACCCCACGTTTTGGGTAGGAGGGATCCCTGCAAAAGGCTTGGGCGAGACCCAACTGGGCCATTTTCCAACACGTAGAATTTTTGCCGGCCATGGCGCCGGCAGAAGTTCTGTCCAGGCAGGCTGTAGGGGGTTCTCAAAAAAGCCGCAGAAGCTCGGCAGTCATTCCCGGAAAGCGGCAAAGATGTATACAAATCTCAAATGGAGAAAGCTCTCTAGGGATCCCGATCGATGCAGCCTGGCTCAATTGTTTGCTGCCGCCACCGCGAGTGGGTGGTGCTCCCCGCTGATTCCGAAGAAGGGGTAGTGCTGCGGCCCCTTACTGGTACGCCAGAGGATGCGATTCACATTCACCGACAACTGATGAACCTTGTAGGCGGCACCTTGCCCTTTGAGCGCATCGAGCCGGCCTTCTTCCCGCTGCCCTGCGCCGACCGAGTTGCCGATGCTGCAGCCGCCCATCTCCTCTGGCAGGCAGCGCGGCTTATCTTGCGCGAGGGCGCCACTCCCTTTCGCTCGCTGGGGCGCATCTCCATCCGGCCCCGAACCTACCAGTTTGTGCCGTTGCTCATGGCGCTGCGCCTTGATCCGGTGCGGCTGTTTATTGCCGACGACGTGGGAGTGGGCAAGACCATCGAAGCGCTGCTGATAGCCAGAGAACTTCTGGATCGCGGCGAGATCCGGCGCTTTTGTGTCCTTTGCCCGCCTTATTTGTGCGAGCAGTGGGCCAGGGAGCTGGCCGAGAAGTTTCACCTCGAGCCGGTAGTTATCCGCTCGGGGACGGTAGGGCAACTGGAGCGGCAAACCCCGCTGGGACAGAGCCTCTACGAATACTTCCCGGTGCAGGTGGCCAGCATTGATTTTGTCAAAACAGAGCGCAACCGCCCTCAATTTTTACAGTTTTGTCCTGAGCTGGTCATTGCCGACGAAGTGCACGGTGCGGCGGCGGCCAGTTCCGGCAGAGCTCAGCAGGAGCGGCATGCCCTTTTGAGAGCCATTGCCCAAGCGCCCAACCGCCACCTGATTCTGCTGACGGCTACTCCCCACAGCGGCATCCCAGAGGCCTTCCGTTCCTTGCTGGGGCTGCTGCGGCCTGAGTTTGAGGCGTGGGACTTTCAGGATCTCACTGAGAGCCAGCGCCTCGAGCTGGCCCGTCACTTTGTCCAGCGCACGCGGCGGGACATTAAGGAGACCTGGCAAGAAACCGCCTGCTTCCCAAGCCGAGAAGCTGAAGATGAGACCTATGACCTTTCGCCCCGCTACCGCGAGCTGTTTGAGCGCACCTATGCCTTCTGCGCGGAGCTGGTGCGCACCGGCCAGCAGATGGAACAGCGGCGGCGGCGAGTACGCTACTGGGGGGCGCTGGCTCTTTTGCGCTGTGTCATGTCCAGTCCGGCAGCGGCCTTGGCAGCGCTGGCCAATCGCGGTGCAGGCTCCCGGGAGGAAGAAGCTGAAGAGGCCGAGGAGAGCTTTAGCCGCTGGGTGTTCGAGTCAGCAGAAGAGCGTACTGACGACGAATTACCGCTGCCAGCCCTCGAAGCAGCAGATCAAACTCTGCCCGACAGCGACCGCCGCCGGCTGCGCGAGCTCGCCCGCCTGGCTGGTCAACTGCGTGGCGTAGACCAAGACACCAAGCTGGCGCGGGCCATCGAGCTAGTGAAGCGGCTCCTCAAAGAGAGCTTTCACCCCATTCTCTGGTGCCGCTATGTGGCCACGGCGGAGTATCTTGCCGACCACCTTCGACAACACCTGGGATCCGCAACTCAGGTAGCCTGCGTAACCGGCCGCATGGGCGACGAGGAGCGGGAGGCCAAGATTGCGGAAATGGCCGTTGACCAGCCACGGGTGCTGGTGGCCACCGACTGCCTCTCGGAAGGGATCAACCTGCAGGAAAAATTGACAGCCGTCATCCACTACGACCTGCCCTGGAACCCCAACCGGCTGGAGCAGCGGGAGGGGCGGGTGGATCGCTACGGCCAATGGGCCCCCCGGGTCAAGGTCATTCGTTTTTTTGGGCGAGATAACCCTGTGGACGGCGTGGTGCTAAAGGTGCTGCTGGACAAGGCGCGGGAAATTCGCCGCACCCTTGGCCCCCACGTGCCTGTTCCCGAAGCGAGTGAAAGCGTTACCCAGGCGGTACTGGAGGCGCTTTTTTTGCGCCAGGGATCCGGCTCAGGGGAGCGCCAGTTGGAGCTGGATCTGGGGATGGCAGAGGTGAGCCGGTTTCACGCCCGGTGGGATCGCTCTGCCGAGCAGGAGCGGCGCAACCGCACCCGTTTTGCCCAGCGATCCCTCAAGCCTGAAGAAGTGCAGCGGGAACTGGAGGCTACAGACGCCGTGCTGGGGGATCCGCAGGCAGTACAGCAATTTTTTCTCGCTGCCGCCCAGCGCCTGGGCCTGGCCGTGATCCCTGACCGGCAGTCTGGAGTCTTCCAGGTCAACCTCAGCCGAGAGGGCACGGCAACCCTGCCGGAGGCCATTCGTTCAGCCCTGCCCCAGCCCAAGGGTGGACACTGGCGGATTAGCTTTGTCTCCCCCACGCCAGAAGGAGCGGAGTACGTTGGCCGCAACCACCGCCTCATCGCTGCCCTGGCCCACTTTTTGCTGGAGAAGGCTCTAGATAATCCTGAAGAGGCCGTCGTCTCCCGCTGCGGGGTTGTGCGGACGCGGGCTGTGGCCGAGCTCACCACCCTCTTGTTGCTGCGCGTGCGCTACCTGGTGGAGCAGCCGCTGGCTCAGCCTCTGCTGACGGAGGAGGTGCTGGTGCTGGGAGGGGTTGGCCTGGAAAGAGGCGCAGCCCGCTGGCTGGAAACTGGGGCAGCGCTCCAGCTTTTGGCCAAAGCCACGCCAGATGCCAACCTGCCGCTCGCGGAAAAGCAGGAGTTGGTGCAGCATGTGCTAGACAGCCTCAGCCCCTGGCCGCCGACTGCAGAAAACTGGGGCCTAGGACACCCCCTTCAGCAAGGGATCCGGGAGGCCATTTGCCGGCGGGCTGGCGAGCTGGCTGATGCCCACAGGCGCATCCGACAGGCTATCTCCCAGCGCGTGCGCGGGCTGGAGGTTAAGCCGCAGTTTCCCCCGGATCTGCTGGGAATTCTTGTCCTACAACCTCTGCTGTCCAGATGAGCCAATTTCCTGCACTACGCCTTGAAGGGGGCCTCTTGGGGCCGGACATCCTGGAGCAGCTTTTGGCCGGCGAGCTGCCGGGCCAGAAGCCGAGAGACTTTGGGCTAGACGACAAGCGCAGCCTGACCGAGGAGATGGCCAGCGTCTTTGCCGATGCCCGCACCCAGTGGGAAGTTTTCCGCCGTCGGCTGGCCCGTCTGCCAGAAGGGGATCCGGCCACGTCGGTTACCCGCGATGCCTGGGTCATTCCCTTTCTCAGCCTTCTGGGCTACGAGCTGCGCTACAACCAGCGGGCCTACGAGATTGACGGCGCCACCTTTGCCATCTCCCACCGAGCTGGCGAAGCAGAGGACGCTCCGCCGGTGCACATTGTGGGGGTGCGCCAGGAGCTGGGACGGCTGGCTCCTACTGGCAGGCCGCGTCTAGCCCCTCACTCGCTGCTGCAGGAGTATCTCAACCGCAGCGAGCACCTCTGGGGCATCGTCACCAACGGGCTGATCCTCCCCCTGTTGCGAGACAGCACCTTTGTGCGCCGGCAGGCCTATGTGGAGTTTGACCTGCAGCAGATCCTGGAGGAGCAGCGCTTTAACGACTTTGCCATCCTGTTTCGCCTGTTGCACCGCAGCCACCTGCCCCAAAGGGCGGAGCAGGCGCGGGAGTGTTGGCTGGAGAAGTACTACCAGCAAGCTCTGGAACAGGGGGGGCGAGTCCGCGAGCGGCTGCGGGATGGGGTGGAAGAATGCCTCAAGGGCTTGGCCAACGGCTTTCTTGCCCATCCCAAAAACTCCCAACTGCGGGAGCGGCTGGCCTCTTCTGGATTGAACCGCCTCACCCCGGAGGAGTTCTACCGACAACTGCTGCGGCTGGTCTATCGCTTTTTGTTTCTCTTGGTCTCGGAGGAGCGGGGGCTAATTAGCGCCAGCCCCCTCTACCGGGATCACTACGGCGTGGGTCGGCTGCGGCGGCTTTTGGAGCGGCGCAGCGCTTTTACGGAGCATGAGGATCTCTGGTGCAGCCTGCGGGTGCTCTGGCGGGTGCTCTCCCAGGAAGAGCTGGCAAAGCATCTGGGGGCTGCGCCTCTCAACGGCGAGCTGTTTGCCCCTTTGAAGCTGGATGAGTGCAGCCTGAGCAACCGGGATCTGCTGCAGGCCTTCTGGCATCTGGCCTACTACCGAGAAAACGCGACCTCCCCGCCGCGCCGGGTTAACTATGCCGCTCTCGATGTGGAAGAGCTGGGATCCGTCTACGAAAGCCTGCTCGACTACCGGCCCCAGATCTTGTTTACTGCGCAGGCGACGCCTCAGTTTGAGCTCAGCTACGGCTCCGAACGCAAAAGCACCGGCTCCTACTACACCCCGCCAGATCTGGTGGCGGAACTTGTCCGCTCGGCCCTAGAGCCGGTGCTACAGGAGCGGCTGAAGTCTGCAGCCAGCCGCGAGGAAAAGGAACGGGCCATCCTCTCGCTGCGAGTTCTGGATCCCGCCTGTGGCTCTGGACATTTTCTCCTGGCGGCTGCCCGGCGTCTGGGCAAGGAGCTGGCCAAGGTTCGCACCGGGGAAGAGGAGCCTGCCCCTGAGACCGTGCGCGAGGCCATCCGCGACGTGGTGGCCCACTGCATTTACGGCGTGGACAAAAACCCCTTGGCAGTGGAGCTCTGCCGCGTGGCCCTCTGGCTGGAGGCCCATTGTGCCGGCAAGCCGCTTACCTTCCTCGACCACCGCATCAAATGCGGCGACTCGCTGGTGGGGATGTTGGATCTAAAAGTTCTGGACAAGGGCCTTCCCGACGCTGCTTTCGAGGCGGTGAGTGCCCACTCCAGGGAGGCTGCCCGCTCTCTGAAGAGGCGAAATCGCGCCGAGCGCAGGGATTTGGAAACGGGCCAGCTTTCTCTTTCTCTTGAGGCGGACCAAGTGGTGGCCCAGCTCAGCCAGGAGCTCCAGCAGCTCGAAGCCATCCAGGACGACTCGCCAGCCAACGTACGCCGCAAGCAGGAGCTCTACACTCGCTACTGTCAAAACCCAGAACACCAGAAACTGACAGAAGCCTGCAACCTCTGGACGGCGGCTTTTTTCCAGCACTTGACTTCAGACTTCTCGGCGGCCATTACCACGAAAGCAGTCAGCGAGCGGCTGCAAAATCGAGCCAACTCCCGCGCTCTGGCCACCGCCGTAGCCCTGGCCTGCGAGCAGTACTTCTTCCACTGGCCGCTGGAGTTCCCGGAGGTGTTTCACCTTACCCCCTCGCCCAACGCCTTGGGAGAGGGGGGCCAGGGGGGTGAGGGCGGCTTCGACATCATCCTCGGCAACCCGCCCTGGGAGCGCATCAAATTGCAGGAAGAAGAGTTCTTCGCCGTCCGCGACCCGCAGATTGCCCGCGCCGCCAACGCCGCCGCCCGCAAACGGCTGATCGCCGCCCTGCCGCAGACCAACCCTGCCCTGTGGGAAGCCTATCAGCGCGCCCTGCATGCCGCCGAAAGCGCCAGTCGCTTCCTGCGCGGCAGCGGACAATACCCCCTCACCGGCCGCGGGGACATCAACACCTACTCGGTCTTTGCCGAGCGCGTGCGAAGCCTCCTTAACTCTAAGGGACAAGCCGGCCTCATCGTCCCCACCGGCATCGCCACCGACGCCACCAACCAATTCTTCTTCGCCGACCTGGTGGAAAAGGGGCAGCTAGTTAGCCTGTTTGATTTTGAAAACCGCGAAGCGCTCTTCCCCGGCGTACATCGCAGTTACAAATTCTGCCTGCTCACCCTCACCGGCGGCCGCACCCCAACCGACGCCACTACCTTCACCTTCTTCGCCACCCATGCCGATCACCTGCGCGACCCGCGTCGCGTTTTCACCCTCACAGCGGACGACATTGCCCGCATCAACCCCAACACCCGCACCCTGCCGGTCTTCCGTACCCGGCAAGATGCCGACCTGACCCGCGCCATCTATCAGCGCGTGCCGGTGTTGGTTAACGAACACACGGGAGAAAACTCTTGGGGCGTGCGCTTCCTGCGCATGTTCGATATGTCCAACGACTCGCACCTCTTCCGCACCCGTGCAGAGCTGGAAAAGCAAGGTTACCGGCTGGTGGGGAATGTGTTTGTGCCCTCACCCCCTAGCCCCCTCTCCCACGCTGCGGGAGAGGGGGGAAGGATCGCAGCCCCCGACCTCTCTTCTCGCGCTGCGGGAGAAGGAGGGTACGAATTACCCAAGGCCAGCCAGGAACTGATTGCCAGGGCGCGGCAGTTGCGTCGCGAGGCGACGACCGCCGAAAGCCTGCTCTGGGAATTGTTGCGTGACCGTCGGCTGCTAGGCCGAAAATTCCGACGTCAACATCCGATTGGACAATTCATCGCTGACTTTTTCTGTGACGATGCCCGCCTGATCATTGAGATAGATGGCGCCGTGCACCGTGAACCCACTCAGCAGGAACGCGACCGTTTGCGGGAGGAAATCCTGCGCGAACATGGCTTTGCCATTCTGCGCTTTACCAATGACCAGATACTCGACCGCACAGAACAAGTCCTCCAAGAAATTGCTGCCTATGTCACTGCCCATTCCTACGAGCATCCTTCTCCCCTCTCCCAAAGCCTTGGGAGAGGGGCCGGGGGTGAGGGCTACCTCCCCCTCTACGAAGCCAAGATGATCTGGCACTATGACCACCGCTACGGGACGTATGAGGGCGTGCGCGACCGGAGCAGCACCCAACTGCCCACGCCTGATGAGCACCAGCACGCCGACCCGCACTTCGTCGTCCAGCCCTGGTACTGGGTGCGGGCCGAAGAAGTCGCAGCCCGCCTGGGCGAGTGGCAACGCGGCTGGCTGCTGGGCTTCCGGAATGTGGCACGTTCTACGGATGAGCGCACCGCCATCTTCAGCCTGCTGCCCAGGGTGGGGGCGGGACATAAAGCACCCCTTATCTTCTCTGAATCCCAATCTGCTGTGCTTGTTACAGCATGGTTGGCAAATTTCAGCAGTCTGGTCTTGGATTTTGTCACTCGCCAGAAAATTGGCGGTACTTCGCTTGGATTCTTCATCCTCCGCCAACTCCCCGTCCTGCCGCCGGATGCCTACACCCCCGAGGATTTGCGCTTCATCGTCCCGCGCGTGCTGGAGCTGGTCTACACCTCCTGGGACATGAAACCCTTCGCCGACGACGTATGGCGAGAGGCAGACGAAGGATTGCGGGCTGTGATTAGACCTCACCCCCCGACCCCCTCGCCCGCAGCACTGGGTGAGGGCTTCCCCTTCCCGCCGTTCACCTGGAACGAGGAACGCCGCGCCATCCTCCGCGCTGAACTGGATGCGTACTACGCCCGGCTCTACGGCCTCACCCGCAAGCAACTGCGCTACATCCTCGACCCGGCGGATTTGACCGAACGCGAACTGGAAGACATACTCGACCCGCGGGAAGAGGTGGCAGACCCGCTCGACCCGGCTGGCTACGCTACCCGCGCTGCTGCTAGCACCTTCCCCGGCGAAACCTTTCGCGTGCTGAAGGAGAAGGAGATACGTCAATACGGCGAATACCGCACCCGGCGGCTGGTGCTAGAGGCATGGGAGAAGCTGGCGCAACACTAATTTTTTCATTATGCGTAAACAGGGGAGCTTCCCATGCGGACTAACGTTGTCTTGGATGACGAGCTGATCGAGTTGATCGAGCGGGCTCGCCAGCTAACCGGCCTCAAGACCAGGCGCGAGATAATTCACGAAGCGCTGCGCACCCTCATTCGGCTCTACGAGCAAGCCGAGATCCGCAACTTACGCGGCAAGTTGAAATGGGAGGGAGATCTGCACGAGCAACGCCTCTCCTCTCCCTAAGATCTCCCAGCCCAAGCCTCAGGGCGATCCTCTTGCAGTCGCTAGAACACCTGCTAGGCTTAACCTAGCCAAAATGGCTTTGGAGAGCCCCGATGGCCACCATTTTTGACCTGCACGAGAGGGTTCTAAAGGACTACGCCAATTTCGTCCGCTCCTTTTTTCTCATTGCCGACCCACGGGCACAGGCGTTTGTAGACCAAGCTCTGGAAGAAGGGATCCACCTCTGGCCAGAGCCGCTTGTGCAGCTTAGCCCTGCCTACGTAGCCGGCCCAACCGTTGATGAGTTGGCTGAAACGGGGCGGATTGCTGAAGAAACAGCCCGCATCTTCCGCTCTGAGGACGGCAGACCCTTTCGTCTCTACCGCCACCAAGAGGAGGCCATCGCCAAAGCCTTGGCCGAGGAAAGCTTTGTGGTAACCAGCGGCACCGGTTCCGGCAAAAGCCTCTGCTATTTCCTACCCATCATCGACAACTGGATCCGCCAGGGGGGATCCGTGGGCCAGGTAACGGCCCTGGTGGTCTATCCCATGAACGCTCTGGTGAACTCCCAGTACCAGTCTTTACAAACTCTGCGCGAGCGCTACGAGCGCGCCTACCATCGCCCCTTTCCGCTGCGCTTTGCCAAATACACCGGCG
Source organism: Thermostichus sp. MS-CIW-15 (assembly GCF_054060575.1). Taxonomy (NCBI): domain Bacteria; kingdom Bacillati; phylum Cyanobacteriota; class Cyanophyceae; order Thermostichales; family Thermostichaceae; genus Thermostichus; species Thermostichus sp. MS-CIW-15. The sequence continues at coordinate 12,653 of NZ_JBSSDI010000020.1, forward strand.
AAACCGAGGAAAGCGAGCGGGAAAACCTGCGGCGGGATCCACCCCAGCTCCTGCTGACTAACTACGTGATGGCCGAGCTACTGTTGGTGCGCCCCGAAGATCAGCGCTTCCTCAGCCCCAACGGCCTGCGCTTTCTGGTCTTTGACGAGCTGCACACCTACCGGGGTCGGCAGGGGGCCGACGTGGCCATGCTGGTTCGCCGCCTCAAGGGACGCTGCGCCGCCAAGAACCTGGTGCACATTGGCACCAGCGCCACCATGATCTCCCGCCCCGAGGCCAGTGCCCTGGAGCGCCGCCAGACCGTGGCCGACTTCGCCAGCCGCTTCTTTGGCCATCCCTTCACACCGGAGCAGATTATCGAGGAGACCCTGGCCCCTTTGAGCGAAGGTGGCCCGCCTTCACCTGAAGAGCTCAAACCCGCCCTCGATCCCCCCTGGCCCACCGACCTAGCTAGCCTGCGCCGCCACCCCTTGATGCGCTGGTTGGAGTACGAGCTGGGCCTAGAGTTAAGTCCCGACGGCATCAAGCGCCGCGTGCCCAGGGAGCTCTCCGAGGTGGCCGCCCAACTGGCCCAACTGACCGGCACCGCTAGCGAAAACTGTGCGGCAACGCTGCGCCAGTTCCTTGCCCACGCCAGCAGCCTCAAAGACGACCGCAGCCGAGGAGTGGCCTTCAAGCTGCACCAGTTTATCTCCCAGGGCCGCACCCTCTACGCCACCCTGGAGAGTCGGGAAAAGCGGCAATTTTCCCTAGAAGGGCAGATGCAGGCGGGGGAGGGCAAGCTCTTTTTCCCCGTCAAGTTCTGCCGCCAGTGTGGGCAGGACTACTACCACGTCCTCAAGTCCAGGGATCAGTTCCTGCCCTATCCCGTGGGAGAAGAGGTAGAGCAGGACGAAGACCAGCAAGCCGGTTACCTGAGCTTGGATCCTCTTGACAACGAGTGGTCGCTGGAGCAGATCCCCGAAGACTGGTACACCCCTGAGGGCAGACTCAGGTCCGACTGGGGAAAGCGCGTCCCCCAAGCCGTCTGGGTGCGCCCGGATGGCTCCTTTTCCGAGTACCCCCAGGCGGAGGCGCAGAAGATGTGGTGGCAGCCCCACCCCTTTTCCCTGTGCCTGGCCTGCGGCGAGTACTACAGTGAGCGGGAGCGGGAGTTCGCCAAGCTGGCTTCCCTCTCCAGCGAAGGCCGCTCCAGCGCCACCACCATCCTTGCCACCTCCCTGCTGCGCCATGCCGAGCAAACCCAGGCCGCTTGCAGCAAGCTGCTGACTTTTACCGACAACCGCCAGGATGCCTCCCTGCAGGCCGGCCACTTCAACGATTTTGTGCATGTGGCCCTTCTGCGGGCCTCGCTCTATGCTGCCCTCCTCAAGAAAAAAGAGCTGGGCTTTGACGAGGTGGCCCAGGAAGTGGTGCGGGCTTCTGGCCTGGAGCTTGCCGACATTGCCCAAAACCCGGCTTTGGACCCTGCCTCGCCCAGTGCCGAGGAAGTGTGGCAGACCTTTAGCGAGCTAACCGAGTACCGGCTCTATGAAGATCTGCGGCGCGGCTGGCGGGTTACCCACCCCAACTTGGAACAGGTGGGCCTGCTGAAAATCGAGTACCGCGGCCTCGGGGAGCTCTGCCAAAATTCAGCCCTGGCTTCCCTTCACCCCTGGTTTGCCCAAGCCAGCCCTGAGGAGCAAGAGCAACTGCTGCGGGCTCTGTTGGATCGGTTTCGGCGCCAATTGGCCATCGATGTGCCCGTGCTCAAGGCAGAGCCCCAGAGAAGGCTGCGCCGGCGCGCCCAGCAATATCTCAATGAGTTTTGGGGCCTGGAAGAGCATGAGGAGTTGCGGACGGCTCGCTGCTTTGGCCAGAACCCTTCCCGGGAAAACGGGCAAATGCTCAGCCTGGGCCGCCGCAGCACCATTGGTCGCTTCCTCTGCAGGCGCCTTGATCTGAACCAAGAAGCCTACGACAGGTTTTTGGAGTCCCTGCTGTCTCTCCTGGTCAGCCAGGGCCTGCTACGGCGCCACGTGGAAAATGGCCAGGTAGCCTACCAGCTAGACGCCGGCTGTCTGCGCTGGTGTCTGGGGGATGGCCTGCCGCCGCCGGATCCTCTGTATTCCCGCAGCGCCCAGCAGGAGGGCTACACCTCTGTCCGCCGTCCCATCAACCCCTTCTTTCAGGAGCTCTACCGAGCCGGGGCAGCAGGGCTAGGATCCCTGGAAGCCAGAGAGCACACCGCCCAGGTGGTCCAGCCGGGGGAGCGGGAGCGGCGAGAGAGACGCTTCCGCAATGAGCCCGGGGAGCGCCGCCTTCCCTACCTCATTTGCTCTCCCACCCTAGAGCTGGGGGTCGACATTGCCGATCTGGATCTGGTGCACCTGCGCAACGTTCCCCCAACGCCAGCCAACTACGCCCAGCGCAGCGGTCGGGCCGGTCGCCAGGGGCAGCCGGGGCTCATCCTCAGCTACTGCGGCGCCTTCAACAGCCACGACCAGTACTACTTTCGCCGCCGGGCCGAAATGGTGGCTGGACGAGTGCGACCTCCCCGCCTGGACTTGGCCAATGAGTCGCTGCTGCGGGCCCACATCCACGCCGTCTGGCTAGCCCAGGTGCGCTTGCCCTTGGGCAACTCCATCGAAACGGTCATCGACTCAGCTCGGCCAGAGCTGCCCCTGCGGGAAGAGGTAGTTGCCTCCATTCAGCTAGGGGAGGCGGCGCGCCAAGAGGTGGCGGAGCGGGTGGAAGCGCTCTTGGCTGCTGACCGGGAAGTGCTAGAGCGCAGCGGCTGGTTTAGCCGGCGCTGGATCCAGCAGGTTATTGAAGAGGCCCCCCGCGCCTTTGACCGCGCTTTTGACCGCTGGCGGGAGCTCTATCGGGCCGCCACGCAACAGCTAGAAGCCGCCAACCAGCAACTGCAGACGGCTCGCCGCCGGGAAGACCAGCAGGAAGCCAGGCGCCGCCAGCAGGAGGCTCTGCGCCAGCGGAACCTGCTGTTGCAAATCGATACCCAGCGGGAGGAAAGCGACTTCTACCCCTACCGCTACTTAGCCAGCGAGGGGTTCCTGCCCGGCTACAACTTCCCTGCCTTGCCCGTGCGCGCCTGGGTGCCCCGCGGCAGCGAAGGGGAGTTTATCGCCCGGCCCCGGTTTTTGGCCATTCGCGAGTTTGCCCCCCACAACTTCCTCTACCACGAGGGCTGCCAGTGGGAATCGGTGGCCTTTCAGGCTCCGCCCGGCGGCCTGGAGGAGCGCAAAAGCAGCCACAAGCTCTGCTTTAGCTGTGGGGCCTTTGGGGATCCCTCCCTCGACCGCTGTCCGGTCTGCGGCAGTCAGTTCGATGGGCAAAACAGCCTCTTTACCCAGCTTCTGGAAATGCCCAATGTGCGCATGCGGCGGCGGGATCGCATTACTGCCGACGAAGAAGAGCGGCGGCGACAGGGATACGAGCTGCAGACTTTCTTTCAGTTTGCTCCCGAAAGTTCGGGCTACCGCGTCCAGGAAGCCGACGTGCTAAGGGGCGAAACTCCCTTGCTGCAGTTGCGCTATGCCCCAGCCGCCACGCTACTGCGCATCAACTCCGGCTGGCGGGGCAGTGGGGGGCGAGGTTTCCTGGTCAACTTTGACAACGGCGAAGTCCCTTCTCGAGCTCAGCTGGAGGGCCGTAGAGCCAGCTCGTCTAGCCAGATGTCCTTGCAGCCCATCCGCCTGGCAGTGCGCGCTACCCAAAACCTCTTGCTGGTGCGGCTGGTTCAGCCCAGCCTGGGGAATCTGCAGGCCCTAGAAACGACCCTGCGCTATGCCCTCAAGCGGGGAATCGAGGAGACCTTTGAGCTGGAGGAGACGGAGCTGGCGGCCGAGTCCATTGGCCAGGGATCCCATCGCGCCATCCTCCTCTACGAGACCGCCGAAGGGGGAGCTGGCGTTCTGCGGCGGCTGGTGGAAGAGCCCCATGCCCTTGCCGAGGTGGCCCAAGTGGCTCTGGAGATCTGCCACTTCCAGCTTTCGGAAGAGGGGATCCAAGATCGGCGACCGGAGTGCCGGGCAGCCTGCTACGAGTGCCTGCTCAGCTATGCCAACCAAAGGGAGGCGTTGGAACTCGACCGATACAAGATTCGAGATCTTCTGGGGGAGCTGGCCAACAGCCGCACCGAGCTGCGCTCCCTGGGCCGCTCCCGCCAGGAGCACCTGGAGTGGCTGCGCCAGCTCATCGATCCCCGCTCGGAACTGGAGCGCCGCTTCCTGGAGCTGCTGGCCGAAGGGGGCTATCGCCTTCCCGATGAGGCCCAGAAAGCCCTCGCCGAGCCCCGCTGCGTGGCCGACTTCTTCTACGATCCCAACATCTGCATCTTCTGCGACGGCGCAGTGCACGACGATCCCGCCCAGGCTGCCCAGGATCGCCAACTGCGCTCTCAGCTTTTGGGGCACGGCTACCGAGTAATTGCCCTGCGCTACGACCAAGACCTGCGGGAGCAACTGGCTCGCTACCCAGAGGTGTTTGGCAAGGGCAACTAATCCTGCTGGTGGGAAAACAGGTAAGCTCCCACCAGGGCCAGGATGGCCGCCAACCCTGCCAGCACCGCCACGGTGTACCAAGGGAACTCCGCCAGGGGCTGGTAGGCGGCTGCCCGCATGCCGATGCTGGCGTAGGAAAGGGGCAGGCAATAGACCAAGACCTCCAGGTAACTTGGCAACTGACTGGGATCAAAAAACGTGGCCCCCAGAAAGGACATGGGCGTAATCAGAAAGTTAGTCAGCACCCCCACACTCTCCAGGCTGGGCACCTTCAAGCCGGCGATTACCCCAATGCCGGCAAAGACGGCGCAATCCAAAAGCAGCACCAGCAGCGACAGGGGATGGAGCAGGCCCCAAGCACCGGTGCCCAGCACCCCCACCGCCAACACCCCCAAAGCCGTGAGCAAGCCGCGGACAATGCCCGCCAGCACCTTGCCCAAATGCAGCGCCAGCGGGTGTACCGGCAGCAACAGCAATTCCTCAAAGCTTTTGGTAAACAGCCGCGATCCGCAAATGGAGAAGGTGGTGCCGGCAAAGCTGATGGTCATGGCCGAAAGAGCCACCATCCCCGGCAAAATGAAGCGCAAGTAAGAACCGGCTGCGGTGGTTCCGGCCACGTCGGCCAAAGCCTCGGCCCGCAGGGATCCACCCAGCCCCACCCCAAAGGCGACGATGTAGATGAGGGGGGCCACCAGCCCCGAAGCCACCACCTGCCAGACCCGCCCGCGCAGATCCAGCCAGTCGCGCCAGAAGATGGTTAAACTGTCTTCCCAGATTTGCCGATAGGGTCGGTGCAAGGCCTGGTTCAGCATAGATCTTCCTCTTGCCAGCGCAGCTAGTAGCCGTAGTAGTTGGAGCGCCACGACCGCCACCAGGCCACCGGCAGCGCCAGCGCCTTGCTCAGGGTAGACACATAGGCGCGGGTGCGAAACACCTGGTAGTGGTTGCGCTCAATGGCGTTGAGGATCTGCCGGTAGAGCATCAGAGATGCCGCCACCGGCCAGCGGGAGTCCGGCTGCAGCGTGGGGATCCCCCGTTCCGCTTGGGCATAGAGCTCTCGAGCCCGCCGGATCTCGTAGTCCATCAGGGCCATCCAGCGCTCGTCGATGACGTAGTTAAACAGATCCCGCTCCGAGTAGTTGAAGCGGCGCAGATCCTCTAGAGGGAGGTAGATCCGCCCGCGGCGGGCATCTTCCCCCACATCGCGCAAGATGTTGGTCAGTTGCATGGCGATCCCCAGCGCCACCGCCTCCTCGCGGCCATCCCGGCCCGGCACAAACCCCATGATCTCCGAGCACATCAGGCCCACTACCCCGGCCACCCGGTAGCAGTAGACCCGCAGCTCTTCCCAAGTGGCATAGCGCCGAATGTCCAGATCCATGCTCTGCCCCCGCAGCATCTCGCGGAAGGGCTCAATCGAGAGGCGGTAGGTGCGGATGGTGTGGATGAGGGCCAGGTCGGTGGGAACTTGCGGCTCCCCCCCCTGGAACAAAGATTCCAGGTGGGATCCCCACTGCTCCAGCTTGCTGCGGGTGACCTCCACCTCAGCCTGGCTGGCCTCCAGCCCGTCCAGCAGCTCGTCCGTCTGTCGCAGCCAAGCATAGATAGCCCAGATGGCCCGCCGCTTAGGTCGGGGCAGGAGCAGGGATCCCAAATAGAACGTCTTGGCGTGCTTGGCCGTAATCTGGCGACAGAGGGCAAAAGATTGCTCCAGCGGACTCATCGGGCTTATCTCCAGGGGCGCGGGGCCAGATGGGGACAGCGAGGGCACATCTCAACACTACGGGAAAGCGGACAGGCTGGATAGCCCAGACGCTCAAGTTCCAGGAAATTGCCTTTCGGCGGCATTAAACCCCTGCTGTCGCCAAGCTCGCAGGCGAAGCAGAAGCTGGCTGAGACGGGATCCCTTTGCTGATGGCCTCAGCCGCCCACTTGCCGGAGAGGATAGCCCCCTCCATGCTGCCCAGAAAGGGCTGCAAGGTGTAGCTGCCGGCCAGGAAGAAGTTGGGAATGGGGGTGACTTGGGTGGGGCGGTATTGCTGCCGACCTGGCGTGGCTTTGTAGACCGAGCGCGGCGTTTTCACCACCACCCATTTGCGCACCCGCGCGGGGTTGGGGCCGGTGAGGTGCTGGGGGAAGAGTTTTTTCAGCTCCTCCAGCGTGGCGGCAAAGATCTCCTCATCGCTGCGCTCGATCCACTCGGCAGCCGGGGCCAGCACCAGCTCCAGCATCGAGCGCTTTGGATCCGCATAGGCGCGGCAGGTGTTGCTCATGTCGGCATACACGCTCAAGAGCGGCGAGCGGGAAAAGAGCGAGTGGTCGATGTGGGTGAGCTTGCGGTCAAACCAAATCTGCAGGCTGATCACCGGCACCCCTTCCAGCTCGCGCAGTTGCTGGAAATAGGGCATTTCCCACCACCGAGCCGGCAGCAGCTCCTTGAGCGCATCCACCGAAAGGGCCGACACGTAGGCGTCGGCAGTGACCTGCAAGGGCCCGGCAGGGGTGGCGAAGCGGAAGCCAGCCACGCTGCCATCGGGGTTGAGGTCGATGGCCTGCAATGCCGCATTCAAATGCACCTGGCCGCCGCGGGCTACGATATAGTCCACCATCGGCTGGCAAAGCCGCTCCGGCGGGGCGCCATCCAGATAGGCAATCTTAGAGCCGTCCTTTTGCCGCAAAAAGCGGTTTAGAGCCGTTAGGGGCACCATGGCCGAGATCTCGTCCGGGTTGATGAACGCCAACGCCTTGGAGACGGCAATGAAAATATCCGTGTTGACCCGCTCATCGATGCCCTGCCGGCGCAGCCATTCTAAGAGGCTGTAGCGATCCATCTGCTCCACGTAGCGCTGGCCGCGCACCATGGCCGGCACCAGCCCCAGGGCAAATTTCACCTTTTCGCTCCAGGTGAGCATGTCGTTGTTGCGCAGGATGCCGACAATGGCGTTAAAGGGAGCGGGAATGTCCGGCAGGTCAAAGCGGGAGTAGGTGCCCGGCTTGTCCGGCTGGTTGAAGATCAAGCTGTGTTCCTTCCACTGCAGGCGGTCGGAGATGCCCAGCTCCCGGAACAGTTGCAGGGTGTTGGGGTAGGCGCCGAAAAAGTTGTGCAGCCCCGTCTCGATCCAGTCCCCGTCGGCATCTTTCCAGGCGGCCACTAGCCCCCCCAGCACCTCCCGCCGCTCAAACAGCAGCGGCTGATGCCCGGCATCACAGAGATACTTGGCACAGGCCAGCCCCGCCAGCCCTCCCCCAGCAATGGCAACACGCATGATGATGACGATCAAGCAACACTTTCATTCTATTTGCAAACCGTTACAATCGCTCAGGCCGCAGGCAGGGAGGAGAGGATTTCCAGAGCCCGGGTTTCCCGCCGGGATCCGATCCCTGGTAGGATACGGGAGAAAAACTAGAAAAAAATTCTCTTGGCTCCAGGGGGAGGGACGACGATGGCCAAACAAACACTGGGATCCCTGCTGTCATCCGGCTTTGATCTCAAGGGCAAGCGTGTGCTGGTGCGGGCCGACTTCAACGTCCCTCTGGATCCCCAGGGCAACATCACCGACGACACCCGCATTCGCGCCTCCCTGCCCACCATCCAAGCCTTGGCCCAGGCGGGCGCCAAGGTCATCCTCACCAGCCACCTGGGCCGCCCCATCCAGAAAGACAAGGCGACCGGCGCCATCCAGATCGCCCGCGAGGGCAATAGCCTCGCCCCTGTGGCCGTCCGCCTTGCCCAGCTCCTGGGCCAGCCGGTGGCCTTTGCCCCCGATTGCATTGGCCCTGAGGCCGAAGCCGTGGTCAGCTCTCTGGAAAACGGCCAGGTGGCCCTGCTGGAAAACGTCCGCTTCCACCCCGAAGAGGAAGCCAACGATCCAGAATTTGCCCGCAAGCTGGCCTCCCTGGCCGACTTGTTTGTCAACGACGCCTTTGGCAGCGCCCACCGCGCCCACGCCTCCACTGCCGGCGTCACCGCCTACCTCCAGCCCGCTGTGGCCGGCTACCTGGTGGAAAAGGAGCTGCAATTTTTATCAGGCGCCATCGAGAACCCCCAGCGACCGCTAGCGGCCATCATCGGCGGCTCCAAAGTCTCTACTAAGATTGGCGTCATCGAGCGCCTGCTGGAAAAAGTGGACAAGCTTCTGCTGGGCGGCGGCATGATCTTCACCTTCTACCAAGCCCAAGGGATCCCAACCGGCAAGTCTTTGGTGGAAACCGACAAGCTGGATCTGGCCCGCTCCCTGATGGAGAAGGCCAAAGCGCGGGGCGTGGAGCTGCTGCTGCCGGTGGACGTGGTGGTCGCCGATAGGTTTGACAAAGACGCCAACGCCCAGACGGTTTCCATCCACGCCATTCCGGAAGACTGGATGGGCCTGGACATCGGCCCCGAATCGGTCAAAGCCTTCCAGGCCGCCCTGCAAGGGTGCAAAACCGTAGTCTGGAACGGGCCGATGGGTGTGTTTGAGTTCGACCGCTTTGCCGCTGGCACAGAAGCCATTGCCCGCACCCTGGCCGACCTCACCCAGGCCGGTGCCATCACTATTATCGGCGGCGGCGACTCGGTGGCGGCTGTGGAAAAAGTGGGCCTAGCCGACAAAATGACCCACATTTCCACCGGCGGCGGCGCCAGCCTGGAGCTGCTGGAAGGCAAAGAGCTGCCCGGCATCGCCGCCCTTAGCGAAGCGTAGGGTAGCTCGGCTCATTAACCCAAAAGCAGCAAAAAGCAAAAAAGTAGGGGCTGAGTTCAGCCCCTCTTTTAATCTGCTCGGCGCAGATGGCCGCAGCAATGGCGAGACGGGATCCGGCTTAGTGCATCACCACTTTAACGTTGGCGTTGTTCAAGCCAGGGCGCTTCACCTCGGCCAAGGTCTTGTTGACGGCGTACTTCTGGTTGATGGAGTTGATCAACTCGGTTTGGTTGTGCTTCTTGGCCACGCCCCACAGATCGGCGATCAGGTCGTAGGAACCGTCGGGGTTCTTGGACCAGCCCAGATCGTAGTCGCCCTCCAACTGGGCCACGATGTCGGCACGAACACGCTGGCCGTTGTAGCCACGCACATCGGCGTTCAGCTTAACGGTGTAGCCGAGATCGCGCAGGGAGTTAACCAGGATCTGGCCATCGGTGATCTTGGTGCGCAAGGTGCTAAAATGAGACATGGTGTTTCTCTCCTTTGTGTATGTGTAGGGGTTGGAACATCAACACAAACAATGGGCAACGCCTAGCGGGGAAGGTTGAGCTTTAGCCGTCTCTGCCTCTGCCAAGGCGATTCTGGCCTTTCACCCCCCTGCTAGAACTCCAGCCGCTGGTACTCGGCTACAGAGGCTGCTGCAGGCCGAGCCCGCTGCTGGGCCCATTCCCTCAACGCTACCACTTGCTCCGTCATGGTGCGAGATAGCGGTTGAGTTGCTTTCGTTGCTGCCAAAATGTCCAGTTGGGTAAATTCGCGGTTCTGGGCAAACGCTTCGTACATGGCAGCAATCAAAACTTGTTCGATCTCCGCGCCGGAGAAGCCCTCGCAGGCGGCGGCTAGCTGGCGCAGATCAAAGCGGCTGATGTCGCGCCGCCGCTTCTTCAGGTGGATCCGGAAAATCTCCATGCGCTCGTTAATGTTGGGCAGATCCACGAAGAAAATCTCGTCAAAACGGCCTTTGCGCAGGAATTCGCCCGGCAGGCGATCCACGCGGTTGGCCGTGGCCATGACAAACACCGGCGAGCGCTTCTCCTGCATCCAAGTGAGAAAGGAGCCAAAGATACGACTGGAGGTGCCGCCGTCGGAGTCGCTGGAACCTGCCGCTCCGGCGAAGGCTTTGTCCAGCTCGTCGATAAAAAGGATGGCCGGCGCCAGCGATTCAGCAGTGCGCAGGGCGCTGCGCAGGTTGGCCTCCGACTTGCCGACCATAGAGCCATCGTAGACCCGGCCCATATCCAGGCGCAGCAGCGGCAGGCCCCAGAGGCGGGCGGTGGTCTTGGCGATCAAGGACTTACCACAGCCAGGTACGCCCAGAATCAAGAGTCCCTTGGGCTGAGGCAAGCCATAGGCGCGGGCCCGCTCGGTAAAGGCCTCAGAGCGCTGCAGCAGCCAGCGCTTTAACTCCTCTAGGCCGCCGACAGCGTCGATGGTCTCGTCTTCTTCGATGAATTCGAGGATGCCGTTGCGCCGGATCAGCTGCTTTTTCTCAGAGAGGATGATATCCACCTCTGCCTCGCTGAGGCGGCCGTGCATCACCACCGCCTTGCGGTAAACTTTTTCCGCCTCGTCTTGCGTTAGGCCAAGGGCTGCCTTGACCAGCTTTTCCCGCGCCTCAGGGCTCAGGGATCCGCCGCGGGGAAGCTGCTCCAACTGCCGGTTGAGGGTGCGCTCCAGGGTGGCCATGTCCGGCAAGGGAAAGTCCACCACGCAAATGTCTTTTTCCAGCTCGACGGGAATTACCTGCACCGGCGACATCAGCAAGATGGTTTTGTGGGATCCCTTCAAGCTGGCGATGGCATCGCGCAGCCAGCGTTTGACTTCGGTGTTGTCCAAAAAGTCGTGCAGATCTTTGAAGACGCAGATGGCGGGATCTTTTTGCTCCATCACCCACTGAATAGCCGGCTGGGGGGATTGGGTGTTGTGCTGGGTGAGGCTGCGGGGGTTGCCGTATTCAACAATGCCGTGGGTAACCGTCCAGACAAACAGGCGCCGCTGCGGCTTGAGGGTGCGAGCGATCGCCGCCAGAGCTGCCTCCGCCCGTTCTTCCTCTGGAGTGACCAGGTAGAGCAGTGGGTATTGAGCTTGGATGAGAATGCTGAGCTCTTGCATGGGAAACACCAACTGCGCGGAGGGAAATCTAAGCGAAACCGACAGAAAGGAAGGAAAACGGCGTCTGGAGTTTGCCTGTCTTCAAAGTACTTGAGATATCCTGACTTGCTCTTTACTAACCCTTGTTTTATACCCCTCCTGTCTGCTCAAGCTCACAAAGAGGCATACCTTTGAAACAGCGCAAAAAGCCTTAGCAGGGCACCAGCTCGTCTTGTCGTTGCTCTTCGGAGGCCGAGGCCGCTCCCCAGTATTCCGGCTCCACCTCTTCGAGGATGGCTTCAGAAGCGGACTGCTGGTGAAGCGAAACCACCTCCCCATTGCGGATGACAAACGGATGGCCGCACTCAGGGCAGCGGTGGACGCGGTAGGCGCTGCCTTGCACCCCTTCGATGACCTCCGGGTGAAGCAGGTAGAAGGTGAGGGCCTTCTCCGCTACTGCCGACATCGGCTCCCGCTCCACGGCAGCCCGAATCTTCAGATTCCGGTGCAACTCGGGTGGGAGATACAACGTCACCTTTTGCTTGGCCTCTGCGCCTTCCACAACCTCTGGCCGCTGACTCATGGCTAACTGTTTCTCGTTGTATGCCGGACTTGCGGTTCATGATAGCTAGTCTGCCGCCTTGACAGCAAGTTTTTAATAATCTGTAACAATTTTCTCGGGAATTGCTCAGGCTTGCGGAGATCGCTTGCCGGCGGAGTAGGCTAAGTAGGAGACTCAAAGCGGAACGAGCAGTCCCCATGGAACGCCTGATCAACACCTTCAGCAAAAACTTCTCCACCTGGAGCCGTCGGTTTCTGGTGCAGGCCGGCGACGGTTTGGCCAGCCTGAAAGACACGGCTTTAGATAATGGCAATCTGCTCCTCTGCAAAGCCCGCATCGCGCTTGCGGATGCCAGCTTCACCACCCTGCGGGCGCTTCGGTCTCGCTTTGGTTCTGGTCGCTAGCTGCCCAAATCTTGCAGCCGGTAGAGGTGGGCGTAGAGCCCGTTGAGGGCCATGAGCTCGGCGTGGGATCCCTGTTCTTTCAGTTCCCCTCGCTGCAGCACGAGGATGCGATCCACGTGGCGGATGGTGGAGAGGCGGTGGGCGATGATCAGGGCGGTGCGATCCCGCAGCAGGGTTTCCAGGGCGGATTGGATCAGGGCCTCGGTGCCCACATCTAGGCTGGCGGTGGCCTCGTCCAAGACCAAGATTTTCGGATCCCGCCACAGGGCCCGCACAAAGCTGATGAGCTGTTTTTGGCCGCTGGAGAGGTTGCTGCCCCGCTCCCGCACGGGGGTGGCGTAGCCCTGGGGCAGATCGCGGATGAGCTCGTGCAGGTGGAGTTGACGGGCCACCCGCTCCACTTCTGCCAGCTCGCCCTCCTCTCCTAGAGTGATGTTTTGCTGGATATCTCCAGAGAACAAGAATCCATCTTGCAGGATCACGCCCAGGTGACGGTGCAGCTCGGCCTGAGGCAGGTGGCGAATGTCCACGCCGTCGATGCGGATGCAGCCGCGAGTTACTTCGTAAAGGCGGCAAAGTAGGCGAATGATGGAGCTTTTGCCAGCGCCGGTGGGCCCCACGAGGGCGACCTTTTCGCCGGGGCGGATGGTGAAGCTGAGGTCTTTGAGCACCCACTCGCCGGGGTTGTAGGCAAACCAAACATGCTCGAACTGCACCTCTCCTTTGGCGGTTGGGGGCAGGTGGCGGGGGCTGACGGGATCCCGGATGGCGACGGGCAGGCGGAGGATGTGGTCGATGCGTTCCACGGCGGTGAACCCCGCCTGCAGGGCGGTAAACTTTTCCGCCAACTGGCGCAGCGGGTTGAAAAAGCGCTGGGAAAAGAGGATGAAGGCGTAGAGGCTGCCGAAGGTGAGAGGTTCTCGGGGCAGGGATCCCAGCCACTCCCCCCTGCCGGCTGCCAGCACCTGCTGCCCGCCCACCCAGAGGAGAGCGGCCACCGCCAGCCAGGCAACCCACTCCAAAACGGCGGAAAGGGCAGCGTCGTAGAGGATGGTCTGATCCACCTCTTGGATGTAGCGGCGGTTGATGGTTTGAAAAATCTCGCTGTTGAGCCGCTCCCGCCGAAACAGTTGCACCACGGCAATGCCCAAGACGTTTTCCTGGATCCAGGCGTTGAGCTTAGAGAGCTCTTCCCGCACGCGAAAGTTGGCATCGCGAAAGCGGCGCTGCAGCTCGACCACTACAGCGCTGGCTGGCAGGACGATGAGGATCAGCAGCAGGCCCAGATCCCAGCGCTGGCTGAGCATCACCACCCCGATTACCAGCAGGGTAAAGAGGTCGCTGACGATGCCGACCGCGCCGGTGGAAAACACATCTCCCAAGGCCTCCACATCGCTGGTGATGCGGGTGATCAACTTGCCCACCGGGGTGCGATCGAAAAATTGGGCCGGCAGGGCCAGCACGTGGGCGAAGAGATCGTTGCGGATGTCGCGGGTCATCAACTGCCCCAGCTTCTGGCTGCTATACCCTTCCAGGGCCTGAAAAACCCAGCGGGCCAGCAGGGTGAGGATCAACAGGCCCGCGTAGGGCCAGAGGCCGGCGAGGATCCCACTGTCGCCTTGGGCAAGCGCTTGGGCGATGGGGCCGTCCAGGGCCCGCTGCAGGATCAACGGCTGCACCGCATCGGCTAGGGCCAGGGGCGGCAAAAAGGCCAAGGCCGCCAACAACAGCTTCAGGTGCCGACGGGCATAGGGCCAGAGCAGCCGCAGCAGCCGCCAGTCGCTGCGGGGATCCCTACTCAAATCGGCATCGGGGGAAGAGGTGGCAAGGCTCACGGACTTACACCCAAAAAGATGAAGACGACTCATGGAGAGCCCTGATCTACTCTAAGCTCTCTCCCTGATGAGGCTTGGCCCTCACCCCCGTCCCCTCTCCCTCTGGGAGAGGGGGGTTGGGGGCGCCGCTTGTTGCTGGGGGGACAGATGGAAAACCGGCGGTTTCAGGGCCTGCCGGGGCAGGTTTCAAAGAGGCCTAGAAGACAAGCCTTAGCGGAAGCCGTTGCTCTGCTCCCGCAACTGGGCAGAAAACTGAGAGGGGATCAGCTTAGTGCCCACACCGGCATCGGTCAGCAGCTCCAGGAGCAGGGAGTGAGGGGAGCCGCCATCCAGGATGTGGGCAGCGCGCACCCCTTGGGCCAAGGCGCGAATGCAGCACTGCACCTTGGGGATCATTCCCCCTCTGACCACCCCTGTCTGGATCAACTGGCGGGCCGTCTCGATATCCAGGAGCGTAATCAGGGAGCTGGGATCCTCAGGATCCCTGAGAATGCCTGGGGTATCGGTAAGGAGGATTAACTTCTCTGCCCCTAAAGAGGCTGCCAGCTCCCCGGCCACGGTGTCGGCGTTGATGTTGTAGGCTTGGCCGGTCTCGTCAGCGGCCACGCTGGAGATCACCGGGATCTGGCCGCCCTCCAACAGAGTTTGCACCAACTGGGGGTTGATGCTGCTGACTTCCCCCACAAAGCCGATTTCCGCCCGGCCCTGGGAGCGGGCTCGAATCAAATTGCCGTCCCGCCCGCACAGCCCCACCGCCGAGCCGCCGGCCAAGCTGATGAGCTGGACAATCTGTTTGTTGACTTTGCCCACCAGCACCATCTCCACCACCTCCATGGTGGCCGCATCGGTCACCCGCAGGCCGTCCACAAACTTGAAGGGGATGTCCAGCTTCTGGAGCCAACTGTTGATTTCCGGCCCCCCGCCATGCACCAGCACCGGCCGAATGCCGACACAGGCAAGAAAAACAATATCCCGCAGCACCTCAGCTCGGCGCTCCTGCTGCACCATGGCGGCGCCGCCGTATTTGATGACCATGATGCGCCCCTGGTACTGCTGGATGTAGGGCAGGGCTTCGAGGAGAATCTGCGCCCGTGTTAGGGGATCACAGGCCACAGCCTGAGAGCTGGTTGCTGCCGAAAGAGAGGCGTTGCTCTGCACGGCCAAAAGTCCCGTGTAAAACTTCCCGAAGATCGTACTAGAAACTAGCAGACGGCTAGCTGCGCAAGGTAACCGGAAAGTGCTTTTCTAGCTGGGCCCTCACCTGGTTTTGCGCAGCTTCCACTTCGGCATCGGTGAGCGTGCGATCCAGAGCGCGGTAGACCAGCCGGAAGGCCAGACTGCGCTGCCCTGGCGGTACCCCTTGGCCGCGGTACTCGTCAAAAAGCTGCACCGACTGCAACAGAGGGCCTGCCGCCTGGCGGATTACTTTCTCGATGTCTGCCACCGATAGCTCCAGCGGCGCAAAGAAGGCGATATCCCGATCCGAGGCCGGAAAAGGCGAAAAGGGGGAAAATTGCACTAGGCCCCGCTTCTCCAGGCTGGCCAACAAGGGATCCAACTCCAGCTCAAACCCATAGACCTCCTCCGGCAAATCCTTCTCCTGGCAAAGGCGGGGGTGCAACTGCCCAAATAGGCCAATGCGGGATCCCTCGATCCAGATGCCGGCCTGGCGACCGGGGTGCAACAGCGGCGATTGCGCCTCAGGGGGATCCGGGCGAAACTCTGGGGTAAACCCCAGCCGCTCCAGCGCCGAGACCAAGAGCCCCTTGGCCTCAAACCAGTCCATGGGCCGGTTGTGGTGCCGCCAGTCATTGGGGTTGAGATCCCCGCCCAGGATGCCGCCCAAGTGCTCCGCCTCCTGATAGGGCTCAGGGCTGGAGGGAGGGGCATAGGCAAAGACGTGGCCAATCTCAAAAGCCTGCAGCGGGCCGTTGCCCTGATCCCAGTTGAAGCGAAAAGCCTCCACCAAGCCCGGCAACAGCGCCTTGCGCACAGCGGAGTACTCGGGGGAAAGCGGATTGGCGATTTTGACCAAGGAGCTGTCCTCCTCTGCCGGACAGAGGGAGATGTGGTACACCTCCGTCAGGCCGATGCCCCGCATCACCTCGCGAATTTGCCGGGTCAAAGTTTCCCGTGCAGAGAGGGATCCCACCTGCGGCTCCGTGGGCAGGGTTTCCGAGAAGCGGTCGTAGCCGTAGAGACGGGCAAATTCCTCAATCAAGTCGATCTCCCGTTCGACATCCCGCAGGCGGTAGGGGGGAACAGACACCTGCCAAACGCAGCCGGCCACGCCTGCTGTCTCCGTAGCAGGGAGGGGGGGAGCCTCCGGGGCAACTGCCTGACAGCGGGAAAGCTGAAAGCCCAAGGCCGGCAAGATCTCCTCCACATCCTCTGGCCGCACCTCTTCCCCCAACACGTCGATGAGGCGCGACAGCCGCAGCTTCAGCGTCCGCTCCAGCGGTGGCCGTTGGTCAAAGGTGGTGAGGCCAACCACCGATCCTCCCGCCAGCTCCAAAATCAACTGCACCGCCCGATCCCGCGCCAGGTCGAGGGTGGCAAAATTAACCCCCCGCTCATAGCGGGCCGAGGCTTCCGTGCGCAGTCCCTGCGAGCGGGCCGAGCGGCGCGTCACCACCGGGTCGAAGAGGGCGGCCTCCAAAAAAATGCTGGTGGTGGCCGAGCTCACTTCTGTCTCTTCTCCCCCCATCACACCTGCTAGGGCTACCGGCTGGCCGCCGGCCACGATGAGATGGCTTTCAGGGTGCAAGGTGCGGGTTTGGCCGTCCAGGGTTTTCAGGGTTTCTCCCGCCTGGGCAAAGCGCACCTCAATAGTGGGCTTCTTCTTGCCCATGACCTGCAGCAGGCGATCCCAATCGAAGGCGTGCAGGGGCTGGCCCCATTCCAGCAAGATCAAGTTGGTAACATCGACAACATTGTTGATGGAGCGCATGCCAGCGGCGGCCAGGCGATGCTTGAGCCAGTCGGGAGAAGGGCCGACCTTCACTCCCTCGATCAACACGCCACTGTAGGCGGGGCAGGCCTTGGCGTCGGCAATGCGCAGGTTGAAGTTGGGGATGGGCTTGGCCTGTAGGGGCTGAACCGGCGGCAGGCGCAGCGGGTTGCGGGTGAGGGCGGCCACCTCGCGGGCGATCCCCACCATGCTCAGAGCATCGGCGCGGTTGGCGGTGGAAGTGAGATCCAACACCACATCGTCCAGGCCTAGCAGCGGGCGGGCGTCAGACCCCAGCGGGTGGGCCTTGAGATCCAAATCAGGCGGAAATTCGTGGATCCCTTCCGAAGCCCTCTCCAGCCCCAGCTCGGCCAAAGAGCAGATCATGCCTTCCGAGAGCACTCCCCGTTTCTCCGCTTTGGCAATGGTCAGGTTCACAGCGGGCAGATGAGTGCCCGGCGTGGCCACAGGAACCAGCAAGCCGGCGCGGGCGTTGGCCGCTCCGCAGACGATGGTGGCCGGTTGCTCAGATCCCAAGTCCACCTGGCAAACGCGCAGCTTGTCAGCATTGGGATGGGGCTCGGCGGCTAGGATCCTGCCCAGCACCACCCCTTCTGCCCAACTGCGGCGATCTTCAATCTCCTCCACCTCAAACCCCACCAGAGTGAGGGCTTCTGCCAATTCTTCCGGGGAAAGCTCAAAGTCCACCAATTCCCGCAGCCACTTCAAGGAAATGCGCATCGCTGAGCCATCGCTGCAAACGCCGCACCCATTATCGCTCACTCCGAGTTCGGGCCAAAGGCAAGCAAGGCGCGCAAACTTCCCCTCGCAGGTAAGATGGTTACGCCGTGCCGAGGTACTGGCATCGAGGCAAGACGGCGCGTCTTTCAGGCTGTGGATGTGGGTATGGGACAACGGCAACTCTTGCGCGGGATCCTGATCGGTCTGGGCCTTCTGGCTGCCCTGGTGGTGTGGGCTATCACCTGGCTGCTCACCCAAAGCCCTCTGGCTTTGTTGCTATCTCGCCCGGCGCTGCCGCCGATTGTGGGCCTAGCTCCCCGTTCCACCCAGGCGCTGTTGCTGCTGGCCGCCCCTCTCGAGGATTTGCAGGCATTTTGGCAAGCGGCAACCCCCGCTTCCCAGCGACGCGCCACTCGTCAGCAGTGGCGGAAGTTTTTCTCCGGCGCAGGCCCGGGCTGGTTGGGAGCCATGCTGGCCGGGGGAGCCCTGGATTTCGAGCGGGAGGTGCAGCCCTGGCTGGGGAAAAGCACCCTCTTGGCCAGCTTGCCGGAGTGGGGCACCTTGGTTGCCTTGGAAACTCGCGACGCGGCGCTTGCCCAATTCGAGCTGAACCTGTTGTGGGAGCGGCAGAGCTTGGCCGGCTTGCCAGTGCAGGTGGATACCTACAAGGGCATTCAGGTGGTGTCCAGCCCGCTTCCGGAGTTGCAGGGGTTCACGGCAGCCCTTTTCGGCGAGCGCTATGTGCTGCTGGCAGAACAGGCTGCTGCCATTCGCGCCGCCATCGATGCGTGGCAGTTGCCGCAGTTGTCGTTGGTGAGCAAGCCGCAGTTTCGGCAGGTGATCCAGCCGCTACAGGAGGCGCATGTGGGTTGGGCTTTCTGGCAAAATCCGGAATCGCCCTCTCCCGACGCTCTGGCGTTGCAGGCAGTGGGGCTGGGGCTAGGGGTCAACTTTCGGGGGTTGGTGGCCGAAACTGCCGCCCTTTGGCATACGCCTGCTGAGTTCGCTTTGCCGACGGTAGAAGCTTTTCATCCGCAGGTTATTCGGCATCTGCCCGACGAGACGCTAGCGCTAATTTCCGGACAGAACTGGGCCAACCTTTGGCAGAGCTTGGGGCGGATGCAACCCCTGAGCCTCTTCGGCCTGCGGCTGGATCCCGGCCAATGGCTGCAGCAGTTGCAATTGCAGGTGGAGCTGGACTGGCAGCACTTGTTGCCGGAAAGGGGAGAGTTCGCCCTTGCCTTTTTGCCCACGGATGGGGAACTGGCCTGGCTGTGGGTTGGCAAGAGGCCGGATGCGCCAACGCTGGATGAGCGGGCAATCGCCCAGGGCTGGCAGGTGGTGTCGATTGCAACTAAGCATGGCACCGCCACTGTCTGGAGCAAGCCGGCGGCCCAGCCGCAACCCCAGCCAAGCCACTCCACGCCGCGAGAAGACATCCCCCTCTTGGCCGGTGGGCTGCTGCAGGTCAGCGGCAGGGGAGGCTCTCCCCGGGTGCAGGCGGCAGAGGCTCTTCCCCAAGCCCTGCCCGCCATCCCGGAAGCATCGCCTCTCTCGGCCCAGGTGTACCACACCGACCGGGAAGGCTACTCCTACCTGGCTTCTTCTTTGGCGGCTTTGGAAGCGGCCCTGGCGGATCCTCCCTTGAGCGCCAGCCGCGCCTGGCGCAGCCTGGTGGCCCCCCTGCCCCACCGCAACCTGGGCTATGGGTACGGATCCCTGGGGGTTCTACCGGAAACTTGGCTGCCCCAACTGCAGGGATCCCGCTGGTCGTCCACGCGCCTGGCCTTCGCCACCACTGCCCTGACGCTGTCCGAGGCTCCCTATCCGGATCGGGGGCACTGGCTCCTCCAGAGGGGCAAGCTATTTTGGCAGTGGTACTGAGTGGAGCCCGTCAAACTATCCAGGGATCCCGGCAGCCGGGGTGAATGTACTTGCCCAAGTAGAGCTGGTTGCCCGTCTCGTTCCACTGCACAAAGTCGAAAATTTGGGTGAGCAGGAGCATTCCCCGCCCTGACTCTTCCGTTTCCAGGATGCCGCAGCGGCAGCGGTTTAGCTCCTCCTGGGGACGAAAGCCGGATCCCTGATCCCGCACCAGCCACTGATAAAACGGCTCGGAGCTGGCGTATTCGACGATCACCCTCTTGTTGGGATCCAGGCCATTGCCGTGGCGAACGGCATTGATGATCGCCTCTTGCAGGCCCAAACGCACCTCCGCCCTCCAGGGGGGGGGAACTTTGGCAATCAACAAATCCAGAACCGGCTGGGTATAGAGGGTGGAGGGAAAGCTGATAACGCTCCAGGAGCAGTGGGCTGGCTTGAGGGAGAGGGCAATCACAGGGGCAGTCGGGGGCACAACGCTCTTTTTCCATCCTAGCCAATCCCCGTTGGCCTCAGCCCGGTCGGGCCAGATTCCGGCAGGGATCCTTTTTGGCGTACCATCTTGAGTGGTAAAGCTCTTCGCGGTTACCCTGATCGACTATGGTGATCAAAGTTGGGGATAAGGTTAGGGTGCGCTCTATTCAGGATCGCGGACAAGAAGAGGTGAGCGCGCTGGTGGGCAAGGAGGCTGTGGTGCTGGCACGGCGGGTGGTCGATGGCAGTGGCATCGGCTACATTTTGGAATTTCCCGATCGCTCCCGGCACTGGTTTTTCGAGAGCGAGCTGGAAGTGGTCGATTCCGGCCACGCCAAGGATGAGCCGAGTTGAGCAGTCTGGCTACCGGCTAGACAGTGGATTAGTGGCAGTTGCGGTGTCGGATCCTCTCTGCGTGTAAGTTGCCGCAAGGTGGCCGCCCCAGCTCTCAGTTTCCTCAAGCCTACATTTCAGCTTCAGGTAGCCGGCCTGGGAGATGCCGTTCTCTTTTCCGATGGAGTTCTCGCCATATCAGGTTGGGAGCATCAAGCTCAGGGCCGCTGTTGTCCCGTTGCCGTTGTCTGGATAAGTGGTCGTGGCTTCTCTTCCCCATTTGAATCGTCGTTTGCTGGCCCGCCAGATGGCCGCCCAGGTGGATGGCCTGACCGTCAAAATGGCTGCCGCTGCTCTGGAGGCAATGCTAGACAGCATCAGCCAATGTCTGGCGGAAGGAGGATCGGTGCGGCTGGCGCGCTTTGGCACCTTCTCGTTGCGCTACCGCCCGGCCCGGCAAACCTATCACCCGCGCACCAAGGCCCCCATCCACATCCCCGCTGCCCAGGTGCCCCATTTCGTCCCCAGCCCGGAACTGGGGCGACCCAGGAGGGATCCCCAAGAAGAAGCGGAAGCGCTGGCATCCGTCTAGAATGGCCGTTTTGCTCTGGTTTCGCACCGATTTGCGCCTGCTAGATCACCAGCCGCTGACGCGGGCTTGCCAGCAGGGATCTCTCCTCATTCCCCTCTATTGCCTAGATCCGCGCCACTTTGGACAGACGGCCTTTGGCTTTCCCAAGACCGGCTCTTTCCGCGCCCAGTTCCTGCTGGAGAGCCTGGCCGACCTGCGGCAGCAGCTCCGGGCCCGCGGCTCTGACCTAGTCATTCGCCAAGGCCAGCCGGAGCAGGTGATCCCGGCCCTGGCGCGGGAGTGGGGGGTGGAGGCCGTCTATGCCCACGAAGAGGTGGGCACCGAGGAGGAGGCGGTTGCTGAGGCCCTGCAGCAAGCGCTGCAGCCCTTGGGGATCCGGCTCCATCTGGACTGGGGTCACACCCTCTACCACCCCGAAGATCTCCCCTTTGCCCTGGCAGACCTGCCGGAGGTGTTTACCCGCTTTCGCCAGCAGGTGGAAGCCAAGGCCGAGGTTCGCGCTCCCCTGCCCATCCCTTCCCTGCCGCCCCTGCCGCCGGGGCTAGATCCTGGCCCCCTGCCCACCCTGGCGGCGCTGGGGTTGAGCTTGCCGCCGCCGGATCCCCGCGCCCGCTTTGTCTATGCCGGCGGCAGCACCGCCGCCCAGGCCCGCCTGCAGACCTATATCTGGGATCTGGACCGGCTGCGCGTCTACAAAGAAACCCGCAACGGCATGCTGGATCCCAACGACAGCTCGCGCCTTTCTGCCTGGTTGGCGTTGGGCTGCATCTCCCCTCGCGTTGTCTACGCCGAAGTCAAGCGCTACGAGGAGGAGCGGGTGCGCAACGAATCCACCTACTGGCTGGTGTTTGAGCTGCTGTGGCGGGACTACTTTCGCTTCATCTTGGCCAAGCATGGGGCCAAGCTGTTTCGCCCCGCAGGGATCCAGGGGATGCCCATCCCCTGGCAGCAGGACGGGGATCGCTTCCAGGCTTGGTGCCGCGGCGAGACCGGCTACCCCCTGGTGGACGCCAACATGCGGGAGCTGGCAGCCACCGGCTTCATGTCCAACCGCGGGCGGCAGAATGTGGCCAGCTTTCTCACCAAGAACCTGGGGATCGACTGGCGTCTGGGGGCGGAATGGTTTGAATCGCTGCTGATTGACTACGACGTGGCCAGCAACTACGGCAACTGGAACTACACCGCCGGCGTAGGGAACGATGCCCGCGGCTTCCGCTACTTCCACATTCCCAAGCAATCCCGCGACTACGATCCCCAGGGCCACTACCTGCGCCACTGGCTGCCGGAACTGGCCGGGATCCCCGGGGACAAGATCCACGAGCCCTACCGCCTCAGCGCCGCCGAGCAAAAGCAGTTTGGCGTGCGGCTAGGGGTGGACTATCCCCGCCCCGTGGTGGATCTGGAAAAGTCCCTGCAGGCCAGTCGGCGGGCTTACGAAGCGGCCCTGGCCCGCCACCGTGGCGGCTAGGGGGATCCCCTCGAAACGGGAGTGGCGGGCTGGGGGACGACGCGGCTAAGACGCCGCAAGCCAGGCAGGCCAGCATCCACCACCACCAAGCTGCCGTCTGGCAAGGCAAGTAGAGAGCCAGGCCGCTGGAAGCGAGCTGAGACCACCGGGCCATCCTGCCAGCCCGGCTCATCCCCCCCGGCCAGGGTAGAGACCTGCCCGCTGGGCTGAAGACGGCGAATGCGGCGGTTGTCTTGGTCAGTCAGCCAGAGGACCCCCGCACTGTCGAAAGCCAGCCCCGCAAGGGTTTGAAAACGGGCCTCCGCCAGAGGGCCATCGCGGTAGCCTGCTTCCGCCTGGGAGAGGGTGGTCAGGTGTCCGTCGGCAGAGAGCCGGCGCAGGCGATGCCTATCGGCAATCCAGAGGTTACCCGCCTTGTCCACTGCCAGAGCTGTCGGCTCCAGAAGCTGGGCTTGGTCTGCCGGCCCATCCGCGGATCCCGGCTGGCCGGTGCCAGCGGCCGTCGTCACTTTGCCCGTGGGAGTGATGCGGCGGATGCGGCGGTTGGCGCGATCGGCCACGTAAAGGCTGCCGTCCAGACCCAGGGCCAGGCCAAAGGGTTCGCGAAACTGCGCCTCGTCGCGCTCTCCATCTCGGTGGCCGGCTGCACAAGTGCCGGCAAAGGTGCTCACCCGCCGCTGTCGGCTGATGTAGCGCAGGCAATAGTTGCCGCTGTCGGCCACCCACAACCCCCCCTTGGGATCCCAAAGTAGCCCTTGGGGGGAGTGAAACTGGGCCTGCTCCGCCACCCCATCCCGGTGGCCGGCCTTGCCGCTGCCCGCCCACACCTCCAGTTCCCCTTCGGGGGAAAGCCGGAAAATGCGGTGCTGGGCCGGGTCGGCTAAGTAAAAGAACCCCTCGGGGTCTGCGGCAATGCCGCCGATCTGCTGCAGGGAGATCCCGGCCTCCCCCTCGTTATCGGAGCTGCTGCCCTCCGGCTTGGCTGCCGCAGCGGTGCGGCCATCGAGGAGGGTCTCCACTCGCCAGCCCGAGGCCGCTGTAGGAGTGGGGGTGGGAGTGGGCCACTCGTAAATCCAGGTTCCCAGTCCTTGTCCTTCAGCGTCGGCCACCGCCACCCAGACCGTGCCGGAAAGGGAGGCTGGCGGCATCACCGTCAGACTGTTGCGGCTGCGCAAGCGAATTTCCCCCCTCAGGATGCGCTCCGGATTGGCGGCTGAGGCAAAAAGAACGCTTTCCACCCGCTCCAGATTTTCCCCCGACAGCAACAACGGCTGGCCAGGCGCCGGCACCCCTGCCCCTGCGTGCAGCAGCGGCACTTCCACCTCGGAGAGCACCAGCAGGCTCAGGCGGCGACTGCTGCTGTCAGCGCTTCCAGAGCGGGCAGAAAGAGTCAGGGATCCCTTTCCTTGTGCCAAGGTGGTGGATCCCCGATAGGCGACAGCCCTAAGCTCGGCTTCGCCAGCGGGCGGGTCGGTAAAGGTGAAGGTGGCTGGTTGCCCCGGGCGTAGGGGCGCGTTGGCAGTCTGGCGATAGCTGCCCAGGTTAATGCTCAGGTCGATCCCTTCCACCCCCGGCCAGGTGGGGGTGCGGGCCAGCCAGCGCTCCACCTCAGAAGCCGGCAGCTGGGCCACCAGATCGGATCCCTGTTCTTGGAGCAGCAAAACGATGCGGTTGCTGGGCACCGCCAAACCCGATTGGCGGGCCTGTTCGAGCGTGAGGGCAAAGGTGGAAAGACCAAGGGGAGTTGGCGTGAAAACTGGCTGCAGGGTAGAAGGGGGAACAAGGCTGGGAGAGACATTCGAGGAAGAGAGCTTGCCGCAGGCTGAGAGGGCCAGCACCAGGGAACTGAGCGCAGGCAGGGAGAGCAGCGCAGGGGAAACCCGTCGTTGCATCGTGCAGCTCATCCTCTTCCACAAACTGGGAAGTGGCAGCAACCCAAACCCCTCATGTTGACACCGACTACCTAAAAGCCGGCAGAAATTGCCCCGCTGCCTTCCTTCCGACAGCCACGCCCCAGCGTCTATTGGGCAAGGAGAAGCCCCCGAACCACCGTCCTGGGCCTTTAACCCTAACTCTATTCATGCTTAACCTGTCTCACCCAAGGGTGAGTTGCACCCCTCACTCCCTCTATCCTTACGCAAATCCCTTTCGAAAAGCCAGCTGCAATCTGATGCTTACTAAGCCAGGTCTGTTTTTGTTCGCCCAACGGTCAGAGAGGGGATCCCGAGCAGAAGCTTTCGCTGCCGTCGCTTCTGGGGATCGGTGCCCCTCAGCTTGCCTCCGCCCCAGGCAGATCTGAGGACTACCGGCACCCCTAGCGCAATTCAGGTTTCTGCCGCCAAAGAGGTGAGGCTGCCCCAAGCGCCAGAGCAGCCAGAAGCATCAAGCTCCCCCACTGGCGACCCGCAGGGCTTGGGTTCATCTTGCCCTTCTAGTAGCAGGACACTGCCGGATGCCCCTTAATGTACCAGCGCCACGGGAGCTCCGCACCGCGGGTAATGCCGATGCGGGTGGTCTGGACAATGGGGAACTGTGCCTCCCAGGCAGGGGATCCCTCCAGCCAAATGCCTTCCTGGCCGACTGCCACCGGCTCCAGCCGCCAGCCATTGTGGGATCCGTCGATGCGCAGCGCTTGGCAGAGCAGGCCCGGCCCCGCCGCCACCCGCGCCGGTTTCAAGCGCTTGTTGGCCGGGATCCACTCCGGCAGGCGATCCAACTGGGCTGCCCGGATCAAAACCGCTGACGCGATCCCTTCCGCCTCGGTGACGATGTTGAGACAGTGGTAGAGGCCGTAGATGCGATAGACGTAGAGATGGCCGGGCGGCCCGAACATCACCTGGTTGCGGCGGGTCTTGCGGCGATAGGCGTGGCATGCCGGATCGCCGGCGGTGTAGGCTTCCGTTTCCACAATCTGCGCCCGCACCTGCAGCCCATCGGCAAATTGCCGCACCAGCACCATGCCCAGCAACGTAGGCGCCACCAGCGGCGCCGGCTTGCTTAACCACTCCCAAGCAGCCACAGCCGGCTCGGCAACTTTCATCCCCCGGCAACAGCAGGGACGATGCTCACCTCATCCCCATCCTGTAGAGGCGTGTCCGATCCCTGGAGGAAGCGAATGTCTTCGCTGTTGACATAGAGATTGACAAAGCGGCGCAATTCCCCCTTTTCATCGCACAGCCGCGCCTTGATGCCCGGATAGGTCTGCTCCAAGGCCTCCAGCAATTCCCGAACGGTGGATCCCTCGCAACTTACCACCTCCTGATCCCGGGTGAGCACCCGCAGCGTGGTGGGAATTAACACCTTGACTGCCATAAGCCAATGCTTCGTCCAGCGACCAACCTTAGAAGACTAGGGTAGCAGCACCCCGTCAATGCCGTGAATCACCCCGTTGGAAACCGGAATATCCGCCAAGTTCACATTGGCCCCGTTGACCCGGATGCTGCCATCGGCTCCCACCTGCACCCGCAGCGGCAGCCCCGCCAAGGTGGTCAGAGTGGCCGATTGGCCAGGCCGCAGGTCAAACGAGGTAATCCGCCCCGGCACCACATGATAGGTGAGGATGCGGGTGAGCTGATCCCGATTGGCCGGCTGCAACAACGTCTCCACGGTGCCCGGCGGCAGTTGCCCAAAGGCCACATCGGAAGGGGCAAAGACCGTGAACGGCCCCGGCCCCGCCAACGCCGTGTTCAGCCCCGCCGCCCGCAAAGCCGTCGCCAACGTCGAGTAGCTGCTGGGCAAAGTTTCCAGCTCAACGGCAATGGTGTTCAGCCCCTGAGGCCGAGCCGTGGGAGCCAAAGCAAGGGGGGTCAACACCGCCACTGCCACCGGCAAGCAGCGACGCGCAAAGTGACGGACAGAACGGAGGATAGGCATGGTGCAGAGCTCCTGAGCGAGTGGGTCTGTGCCAGGGATCGTAACAGTTCTTCATTAAGACGCCGTTAAGAGCCCAGGGGGATCCCTCTCGCTTCAAACCGAAGCCTCCTGCCAGTCCAGCCGCTCCAGAGTGCGGGCGCGCTCCAATGCCTGTTCAAAGCTCTCCAGCTTGGGCGAGATCACCAGCGGATGGCCCACGTGCGCCTGCACCGCCTCCTGGGTTTTCAAGCCATTGCCGGTAATATAGGCTACCGTAACCGCCTCAGGATCAAGCTGGCCCGATTCGGCCAGGCGTTTGAGCACGGCAATGGTGGTGCCGCCAGCCGTCTCGGTGAAGATGCCCTCGGTCTCGGCCAAGAGCTTGATGCCGGCCACGATCTCGGGATCCGTGGCCGTCTCGATCTGGCCGCCGGTCTTGCGGGCAATCTCCAGGGCATAGATGCCATCAGCAGGGTTGCCGATGGCAATGGATTTGGCGATGGTGTTCGGCTTAACGGGAGTAACAAAATCCCGCCCCTCGCGGAAGGCCTGGGCGATGGGCGCACAGCCCCGGGCCTGGGCGCCGTGGAAAATAACCGGCTTTTCTGCCACCAGGCCCACCTTCACGAACTCCTGAAAACCTTTGTAAACCTTAGTGTACAGGGATCCCGACGCTAGCGGGATCACTACCTGATCCGGCAGTTGCCAACCTAGTTGCTCCGCCACCTCGTAGGCTAAGGTTTTCGAGCCTTCTGCGTAGTAGGGGCGCAGGTTAATGTTGACGAAGCCCCAGCCGTAGCGATCCGCCACCTCGGCGCAGAGGCGGTTCACCTGGTCGTAGTTGCCCTCCACGGCCATGACGGTGGGATTGTAGATGAGGGATCCCAGCACCTTGCCCGCCTCCAGATCCGCCGGGATGAAGATAGTGCACTCCAGGCCGGCATGGGCGGCAATGGCAGCCGTGGAGTTGGCCAAATTGCCCGTGCTGGCGCAAGAGACCGTGGTAAAGCCCAGCTCCTTGGCGCGGGTCAAGGCTACCGACACCACCCGATCCTTGAAGCTGAGGGTGGGCATGTTGACGGCATCGTTCTTGAGGTAGAGGTTTTTTAACCCCAGCCGCCGGCCCAGCCGCTCCGCCTTCACCAGCGGCGTCATGCCGGTGCCCACATCGATGGGCCGCTCCGAAAGGACCGGCAGGAAAGGTCGGTAGCGCCAGATGGAGAGCGGCCCGGCCTGGATGCTCTGCCGGCTGACAACGCTCTTGAGCCAGTCGTAGTCATAGACCACTTCCAGGGGGCCAAAACACAGGTCGCACACGTGCTTGGCCACCGGCTCATACTCGGCCCCACATTCCCGACAGCGCAAGCGCCTAAAGCCCACCTGGAGGGTGCGCAAGGCCGAGCTGGGCGGCAAATCGGCAGGGCTGAGCGGGCGGTGGGAAAGGGTTTGGGTCATAGGAAGCCTCAGACAGGAGAAAGGGCTGGATCTTGTTTACCCGTCGTCGAGGGCAATCTTATCACCCGCGATCGACCCCGTCAACTAAACCCGACTAAAATAGTCTGAATTAGATCCGGCTGGGGAGAGCGGGATCCTAGCCGGTTTGGGCAACCTCGGAGCGGCAGACTGGTGGAGGTCTGGCTTTCTCTTGCCGAGATTTGGGGATAGCCCTCTATCCGTCGCTAGACTGGAGAAACAAGCTGTAACAACCTAATTGGGATAGGGGATCCCGGTATTCCGCGGGGGCGATCCTATGCTCAAAGTTGGACGGGACAACGTGGACTTTCTCGACCACTATGACGTGATCGTCGTGGGTGGGGGACACGCTGGCTGTGAAGCGGCCCTGGCGGCAGCGCGGCTGGGCTGTAATACCTTGATGCTGACGTTGAACCTGGACAAGATCGCCTGGCAGCCCTGTAACCCCGCTGTGGGGGGCCCGGCCAAGTCGCAACTGGTGCACGAAATCGACGCCCTTGGCGGCGAGATGGGCAAAGTTACCGACCGCACCTATTTGCAAAAGCGGGTGCTCAACCGCTCGCGGGGGCCGGCGGTATGGGCCTTGCGGGCGCAAACCGACAAACGCGAGTACGCGCGGGTAATGCGCTCGGTGGTGGAAAACCAGCCCAATCTGAGCATCCGCGAGGGCACTGTCACCGACCTGGTGCTGGGGCGCAACGATGAGGTGGTGGGCGTGGTTACCCATTTTGGCAGCGTCTTCGGCTGTGGGGCGGTGATCCTGACCACGGGCACCTTTCTGGGAGGGCGCATCTGGATTGGCCGCCACTGGCAGCCTGCTGGCAGAGCGGGGGAATTTGCCGTCGAAGGCCTGACCGACACCCTGCGCCAACTGGGCTTTGAGACAGGTCGGCTGAAGACGGGCACCCCTGCCCGTGTGGATCGCCGCAGCGTCGATTTTTCCGTGATGGAGCGGCAGCCAGGGGATCCCGACCTGCGCTGGTTTAGCTTTGACCCGGAGGTGTGGGTGCCGCGGGAGCAGATGGACTGCTATCTCACCCGCACCACGCCGGAGACCCACCGCATCATCCGCGAAAACCTCCACGAGACGCCGGTCTACGGCGGCTGGGTGGAGGCCAAGGGGCCCCGCTACTGCCCCAGCATCGAAGACAAGATCGTCCGCTTTGCCGACAAGGAAAGCCATCAAATTTTTATTGAGCCAGAGGGGCGGGATCTGCCGGAGCTCTACATCCAGGGGTTCTCGACGGGGATGCCAGAAAAGATCCAGATCCAGATGCTGCGCTCCCTGCCCGGCCTGGAGCGGTGCGTCATGCTGCGGCCTGCCTACGCCGTGGAATACGACTATCTGCCGGCCACCCAGCTCTACCCCACCCTGATGACCAAGAAGGTGCAGGGGCTGTTCTGTGCCGGCCAAATTAACGGCACCACCGGCTACGAAGAGGCAGCAGCCCAGGGTCTGATCGCCGGGATCAACGCCGCCCGATTGGTGCAAGGCAAACCCTTAGTCACGCTGCCGCGCGAGTCCAGCTACATTGGCACCCTCATCGACGACCTCTGCACCAAAGAGCTGCGGGAGCCCTACCGCATGCTCACCAGCCGCTCCGAATACCGCCTTATCCTACGCGCCGACAACGCCGACCAACGCCTCACCCCCCTGGGGCGGGAATGGGGCCTCATCGACGACCGCCGCTGGGCCCTCTTCCAGGCCAAGCAGGCCCGCATTGCCGCCGAGATCGAGCGCCTAGAAACCCAGCGGGTCAAGGCCCACGACCCCGCCGGGATCCACCTCAGCCAACTGACCGGCCAGGGGATCAAAGGATCCGCCACCTTAGCTGAGCTCCTGCGCCGCAACCAGATCCACTACGCCAACCTGCTAGAGCTGGGGTTGGGAAATGAGGAGCTGGATCCCTTTGAGCAGGAGGCAGCAGAAATTGCTGTCAAATACAGCGGCTACATCCAGCGGCAACAAGCCCAGATCGAGCAGGTGAGCAAGCAGTACCACCGCCCTCTGCCTCCCGATCTGGACTACCACTCCATTCCCACCCTCTCCAAAGAGTCGCGGGAGAAACTGGCAGCAGTCCGGCCTCTGACCGTAGGCCAGGCCGCTCGCATTGGCGGCGTCAACCCTGCCGACATCAACGCCTTGCTCATCTACCTCGAGGTGAGACAGCGTCAGCGAGCGACGGCAGAACCTGTTGGCAGCTCGCGGTAATCTTTGCGCCCAGCCGTGTAGAGAGCAGGGATCTCCTCCAGCGCCATGCGCGAAGCCACGCCCAAATCCAAGGGAGAGACCTCCCCGCGCAGCCAGTGACAGAGGCCAGCTGCCCCAATCATGGCGGCGTTGTCGGTACAGAGGTTTGGGGGCGGGATCACCACCCGCAGGCCCTTTTGCTGGCCCGCTTCCAGAAGGCGAGCGCGCAGCTCCCGGTTGGCAGCTACCCCGCCAGTCAGCAGCAGGGTTGAGAGGCCAAGAGCTTCGGCGCAGGCCACTGCTTTTTCCGTGAGGACGCGCGTTAGGCAGGCCTGAAAGCTGGCGGCAATGTCGGCAATGGGCAGCTCCTCCTGGCCTTCCTGCTGCAAGTGCTGGACGAGGCGCAGCACAGCCGTCTTCAGGCCACTGAAGCTGGTGTCGTAGGGGTGGTCCAGCTTGCCTTCCGGCAGGGGAAAGCGATGGGGATCCCCTTGTTGCGCCCAGCGGTCGATCTGGGGCCCGCCCGGATAGCCCAGCCCCAACAGCCGCGCCACCTTGTCAAAGGCTTCGCCGGCGGCGTCGTCGCGGGTGCGGCCCATCGTCTGGTACTCCCCGTAGTCCTTCATCCAGATCAGGCTGGTGTGGCCTCCTGAAACCAAAAGGCCCAGGCAGGGGGGACGCAAGTCGGCTGCTGCCAAAAAGCCGCTGAACAGGTGGCCCTCCAGGTGGTGCACCCCGATCAAAGGTTTGTTGTAGAGCAGCGCCAAGGTCTTGGCCGCCATCAGCCCCACCAGTAAGGATCCCACCAGGCCCGGCGCACAGGTGACGGCAACAGCATCCACCTCGGCCATGCCCAGCCCAGCCTGCTGCAGGGCGGACTCCAGCACAAAGGGCAGAGTTTCCACATGGCGGCGGGCAGCCACCTCCGGCACCACGCCCCCGTAGGCTGCATGGAGGTCGATCTGGCTAGCCACCACAGAGCTGAGCTGCCGTGGGGCAAAGGTCGGCCAGGCCGCATCTGCCTCCACCACAGCCACAGCTGTTTCATCACAACTGGTTTCAATGGCGAGGAGGCGGGGCATAGAGGAAAGGCGGGAGTTTCCTTAAGAATTGTGTGAGCTAAAACTCGCAATCCGTTGGAGCGAGGTACTCGGGAGTATGATACTAACCGTTTAGTGCCCGTTGCTGCACTTAGCATTCCTGCACATTTAACAGACCTAGACCCCTAGCTTAAGGACACATCCTGCTATGCGAACCCTTTTGAGTCTCCTTTTAGCCCTTTGCCTGGCGCTTGGCCTCGCCCAGGCTGTGCAGGCAGAGCCCTTGATCGGTCTGAAGCCTTGCAGCGAAGTTCCCGCTTTTCAGGCCCTGATGAACGAACGGCTGAGCAGCCTCGAAGAGAAGATCCTCAATGCCAGCCCTAACCTGGCTCCTCTCTACCAGCAAAAGTTGGCCCAAACCGAGAAGCGCTTTGAGCGCTACAGCAAGCTGCTCTGTGGCGAAGAAGGCTTGCCCCACCTGGTTACCGATGGCCGCTGGAGCCATGCAGGCGAGTTTCTCATCCCTGGCCTGCTTTTCCTCTACATCGCCGGCTGGCTGGGCTGGGCTGGGCGCTCCTATCTGATTGCTGTCCGGAATAGCGACGAGCCGGAGATGAAAGAAAGCATCATCGACGTCCCCTTGGCGCTGCGCTGTTTCCTCACGGCTTTGGCCTGGCCTGCCGCTGCTTTCAAGGAAATTGCCAGCGGCGAAATTCAGGAGCCGGAAGAGGCCGTGCCCATCTCTCCTCGCTGAAGAAGGGGCTTCTCCTCGGCTTTTGGCTTAGCTTCACCCATCCAACTTGAGAGGTGTGTATGTCTGATTTCACCAAGTTTCTCACCACGGCTCCAGTGGCCTTTATCTTGTTTTCCAGCTTCGTTTTTGCGCTGTTCATCGAGATCAACCGCTTCTTCCCCGACATTTTGACGTTCTGAACTCGCAAGCCAGGGATCCCCAGCCGCGCCAGCAACACCCACAGGGATCCCTGGTCTTTTAAGCCAGACTTTTTGGAATTTGAGGTTTTTCTAACCCTTTTTGCACTGGAACCAGAGTTGCCGACATGGTTGAACCCACTGCCGATACCGTTTCTCCTAATAGGGGATATATCGCCGTCCCGGAAGGGGATCCGCAGATTGGCGATTTCTGGACGCCGATCAACCACGCGCCTGTTGTCCGTCTGTTGATAGACTGGTTGCCCATCAACCGGCCGGGATTGAGCTCCATTTGGCGGGGTTTGGAAATTGGCATGGCCCACGGCTATTGGTTGGTGGGGCCTTTTGCCAAGCTGGGGCCGCTGCGCAGCGAGCCCATCGGCCTGCTGAGCGGTTTCCTGGGAGCCTGTGGCCTGATCTTAATCATGACGGCAGCTCTCTCTCTCTACGGCACCGTCTCCCCGCAGCGCAACGACGGGCCGGTGCAGGGATCCCAATCTTGGAGCGAACTGGCCGCCGGCTTTTTGGTAGGGGGCATGGGCGGGGCAATCGTCGCCTACCTGCTTCTGCTCAATGGAGATCTGTTGTTTCCCAATTTTGGTTAAGCGGCTTCCCCTCTCCATCCATCCCCTTGTCTTGGACGGCCTTGCGAGTCTCTCCATCCTCTGCTGAGCGGCGGCTTGGCCAGATGGGCTCTGCTTTCCAGCTTTTCGCGTTGATGCCGGCCCGCTTGCCCACAGCTTCCCTGGATTTTGCTCTCCAGCTTCTTGACGGGGTTTCAGCTGGCTTTTCAAGGCTTGCAGCGTCTTTGTGATCCAATAACCTGAGCAGGCGAGGGAAAAGTTCAGGGCAGCAGTGAGACTGGCAGAAGGCAGGAAGCTTGCCCTAGCATAGACTGAGCCAGCCAGTGGAGTCTCGAATTTGCTATGAACCGACGGCAGCGGTTCTAGGCATTTTTCCAAATAGCCAAATAGTTTTTGTAAGCTGTCGTGAGCGATCTCCTGTCCGATCCCACTTCTGCAAGCTTCTCTTTGGCTGAGATCGGTCGCCTGTCGCCTGCAGCCCTGGCCTACCTGGGAGATGCCATTTACGAACTGCACGTGCGACGGCAGCAGTTGTTTCCTCCCACTCGGCCAGAGCTTTACCATCGGCAGGTGGTAAGGCGGGTACGCGGATCTGCTCAGGCCAGATTGTTGTTGGCGCTTTTGCCCTATCTCAGCCCTGAAGAGCGGGAGATCGTCCGCTGGGGCCGCAACGGCTGCGGTCGTCCACCCCGCCACTTGCCCTTGGCCGACTACCAGAATGCCAGTGGCCTGGAAACCATCTTGGGCTACCTTTACCTCACCGATCCCGAGCGGCTACGCCACATTCTCGCTCTCACCGATGTTTTGGCCAAGACGATAGGCGAGGGGGAAGGTTAAGATCGGCTTTTACTCTGCACCGTTCTCTGCCCATGCCCAAGCCTTCCCAATGCAAACCTCCCTTACGGCTGTCTCGCCGGAGCAAGCTGCAGCGGCAAGGGGCGGGGCAACCCTTCAACAAGCCCAAGCAGACCAAACGGCGCGAGGGGGGCTCCCCGCTCCATCTCCAGCCGGCGGCGCAAGAGCCGCCCGTAAAGCCGCTTCGTCGCAAGGCTGAGCAGGAGCGCCCCCAGCCAAATCCCAGCCCTCCCGTTGCCAGTCCAGAAGACGGGGAGCTGCAGGTTAACCGGGATCCCGAAGCCGAACCTGAACAAGAGATCATCTACGGTCGCCAAACCGTGTTGGCTGCGCTGAGAAGCCAGGCCACCCTTAACCGAGTGTGGGTGCTGCCGCGGTTGCGCTACAGCCCCCAATTTTGGTCTTTGTTGGAAGAAGCCAAAGCACGGGGTACCGTCATCGATGAGGTGTCTCTCCAGCGGCTAAACCTTCTCACCGCTGGAGCCAACCACCAGGGGATCGCCGCCCAGGCCACCCCTTACCGCTATGTGGATCTGGAAGAGCTGGTGGAACAGAGCCGCCAGTCCGGCCCCCATCCGGTGCTGGTGGTGCTGGACGGGATCCAGGATCCCCACAACCTGGGGGCTATTGCCCGCAGCGTGGAGGCGTTTGGCATGCAGGGGATGGTGATCCCACAGCGGCGGGCGGCAGGCGTCACTGCGACGGTGATGAAGGTGGCAGCGGGGGCCCTCTCTACTTTGCCGGTGGCGCGGGTGGTGAACTTAAATCGCGCCCTGGAATATCTTAAAGGGCAGGGGTTTTGGGTCTATGGCACCACCAGCCAGGGGGCTGCCCCTATCTACAGCGCCGACTTTCGCCGACCTATTGCCTTGGTGGTGGGATCCGAAGGGGAAGGCATCAGCTTGCTCACCCAGCGCCACTGCGACCAACTGCTGTCGATCCCCTTGGCGGGCCGCACGGAAAGTTTGAATGCTTCGGTGGCGGCGGGCATCGCCCTCTACGAGATCCACCGGCAGCGCTCCCCCCACCGAGGTCGAAACATTTCTCAACAAATCCTCAACGAAGGCAGTAGAATCTAGGTGATTGCAAAAGATCCTGAGTCATCCTTTGCGCTTAATAGGGGGGATGGATCCCGTGGGCAACCCTTTGGTCTGGCTGTTGGATAGGCTGCGGGGCCTAGCAGTCTGGGTTGAGATCACCACCGACGACTGCACCTATTACTACGGCCCCTTCGCCAGCGAGAAAGAAGCAGAGGCGCATAAAGGTCGCTACATCGCCGACCTGAAGGCGGAGGGGGCTGAGAAGATCGAGGTTCAGATAAAGAAAATGCGCCAGCCGCAGTCGCTGACGGTGGTCCGCACTCCTTCGCGGGTTCGTTCCTGATGACGGCTATGGTTTACCAGGTAACCGTTCATCACCGGGGCCAAACCTACCGGTTTACCGCGGCGGCAGATCAGACAGTTTTACAGGCGGCTCTCGAACACGGCCTAGAGCTGCCCTCTTCCTGCCAGGCGGGAGTCTGTACCACCTGTGCAGGGAGGCTGAAGTCGGGATCCGTGGCCCAGCCTGACGCCATGGGGATCGGGCCGGAACTCAAGGCTCAGGGCTTTGTGCTGCTGTGTGTAGCCTATCCTACTTCCGATCTAGAGGTGGAGACGGACCAAGAGGAGGAGGTCTATCGTCTCCAGTTTGGCTCCTAGCCCTGCTTGGATATCCACCCCCGTTGAGGGCAATTCTGTGCGGGTTACTCAAAGGAGTTCTAACGGCCTGTGAAGCTGCACTTTCTCCGCCTTTCCCTGCCCCTAAGCCTGCCGGTTTCTGCTGCTCGACTGGAGGGATCCCTTACCGAGCAGGTGGCCCAGGAGCTAGGACAGCCAGCTCAGCTTCTGCGCTGGAGCCTGACGGCGGTGGAGGGGGATAGG
This sequence comes from Thermostichus sp. MS-CIW-15, assembly GCF_054060575.1. Taxonomy (NCBI): domain Bacteria; kingdom Bacillati; phylum Cyanobacteriota; class Cyanophyceae; order Thermostichales; family Thermostichaceae; genus Thermostichus; species Thermostichus sp. MS-CIW-15. Next base: position 48,015 of record NZ_JBSSDI010000020.1, read on the forward strand.
GCTTGGGTGGAGGTAGTAGCTACTACCGACGATGGCCATTCCGATTGAAGACAGCCCACCCCTCTCCTTAGGAAGAGGGGAGTTGGGGATAGCGCCCGCGCCGCCGGCGCGTTCGCAACTGCGTTGCCTATCGGGTCTGAAAGAGTTTTCCCAAGACCTCAGAGGCTAGCGGGAATCATTTCGTTGCTACGCTGAAGGACAGAAATGGCTAGCGGTACCCTCGGCAGTTTTTGTCCTTTGGCCAATGTCTGTCCCCACATCTGAACCAATGTCGGCTCCAATGTTGGCCGAGCAGCATCCCCCTGTTGCCCTCACCATTGCCGGATCCGATAGCGGCGGCGGAGCGGGCATTCAAGCGGATCTGCGCACCTTTGCCTTCCAGCGCGTCCACGGCACTTCCGCCCTCACCTGCGTAACTGCCCAAAACACCCTCGGGGTCAACCGCGTGGATGCGCTGCCGCCGGAGGCGGTGGCCGCCCAGATTGAGGCGGTGGTGCAGGATATCGGGGTGCAAGGGATCAAAACCGGCATGTTGCTCAATGTCGAGATCGTGCGGGAGGTGGCCCGCCAAGTGGAGCGGTGGGCCCTGCAGCCGCTGGTGGTGGATCCGGTGATGGTCTCCCGCACCGGGGCCAAGCTGCTGGCAGAAGACGCCATCCAGGCCATCCGCGAGCGGCTGATCCCGCTGGCCCAGGTCGTTACCCCCAACCGCTACGAGGCCCAGATTTTGGCAGGGATGGAGCTGCAGTCATTGGCGGATATGGAGGAGGCGGGCCGCCGCATCTACGCCCTGGGCTGTAAGGCGGTTTTGGTCAAGGGGGGAGGTATGCCAGGGGAACTGCAGGGGGTGGATGTGTGGTTTGACGGCGAGCGGCTGGAGATCCTCAAAAGCGAGCGCATCCCCACCCGCCACACCCACGGCACCGGCTGTACCCTCTCGGCAGCCATTGCGGCGCAACTGGCTTGGGGCAAGGATCCCTTGGCGGCGACGCTAGCAGCCAAGGCCTATGTTACCGAAGCCCTGCGGCATCCTCTGGCCATCGGCGCAGGACAAGGGCCGGTGGGGCACTTCTACCCGCTTCTCCAGTCTTAGCCCCCTTCTTCGCAGCCGGCAGCCGCTCAGGCTGCCGGGGGAGGTTGAACGGCCCCGCTGGCTAGAGCAGTTCCCGCACGTTCACCACTTTGCCGCTCACGGCCGCCGCCGCCACCATGGCCGGGCTCATGAGCAGGGTGCGCCCACTGGGGGATCCCTGGCGACCCTTAAAGTTGCGGTTGGAAGAAGAGGCGCTAATCTGCCGGCCTACGAGGCGGTCTGGGTTCATGGCCAAACACATGGAGCAGCCGGGATCCCGCCACTCAAACCCTGCCGCCTCAAAGATCTCGCGCAGGCCCTCGCGTTCCGCCTCCTGCTTGACCCGCTCCGAGCCGGGCACGACAAACGCCTTCACTCCAGGCGCTACTCGCCGTCCTTTGGCAATCTTGGCCGCCTCCCGCAAATCGCTCAAGCGGCCGTTGGTGCAACTGCCAATGAAGCAGACATCCACTGGCGTGCCCACGATGGGATCCCCCGGCCGCAAGCCCATGTAGGCATAGGCTTCCTTGGCCAGCTCCCGCTCGCTTTCCGGCAGCTCTTCCGGTGCCGGGATCCGCTCGTCCACCCCAATGCTCTGACCAGGGGTGATTCCCCAGGTTACGGTGGGGGCGATCTCTGCGGCCTGAAACACCACCACGTCGTCGTAGACGGCGTCGGGGCCGCTGGCCAGGCTTTGCCACCAGGCCACTGCCTCCTCCCAGTCGGATCCCTGAGGAGCAAACTCCCGTCCCTTTAGATACTCAAAGGTTACCGCGTCGGGATTGACGTAGCCGCAGCGGGCTCCCCCCTCGATGGACATGTTGCAGAGGGTCATGCGCTCCTCCATGCTCATGGCCTCGATGGTGCTGCCGCCGTATTCGTAGGCGTAGCCCACCCCGCCTTTGACCCCCAGCTTGCGGATGATGTGGAGGATCACATCCTTGGCGTAAACCCCCGGCCCCAACCTGCCGTGCACCTCGATGCGGCGCACTTTGAGCTTGGACAAGGCCAGAGTTTGGGTGGCCAGCACGTCCCGCACCTGGCTGGTGCCGATGCCGAAGGCAATGGCCCCAAAGGCCCCATGGGTAGACGTGTGGCTATCGCCGCAGGCAATGGTCATCCCCGGCTGCGTCAGCCCCTGCTCCGGCGCAATCACATGCACGATCCCCTGCTGGCCGGAGCCGCTGTTGTAGAAGCGGATGCCATATTGGCGACAGTTGCGCTCCAGCTCCTGGATCATCTCCTCTGCCAAGGGATCCGCAAAAGGTCGCGCCCGGTTGTCTGTAGGGATAATGTGATCTACCGTAGCCACCGTCCGCTCCGGAAAGAGAACCGGCAGATGGCGCTCCCGCAGCATGGCAAAAGCCTGGGGGCTGGTGACCTCGTGGATGAGGTGCAGGCCGATGAACAACTGCGTCTGCCCCGAGGGCAAAACCCGCACCGTATGGGCGTCCCAGACTTTGTCGAACAACGTCCTCTCGCTCATCTTCCTCTCCGGCCTGCGGCCAAGCCAGTTTTGAGCTGCTTTCCGTAGAGCATGACTCTAGTCAATAATAAGCTCAACTATACTGAAAATAATGTATAATATGTTCAGTACGGATTACTACCAGTTGATCTTTCTGTTTA
>NZ_JBSSDI010000021.1:0-48839 GCF_054060575.1 Thermostichus sp. MS-CIW-15
GTCAGCGTCGCGTAGTGACAACGGAAACGGACAGAATGCTATCGCTTCACCGCTGAGCAGTAATGCTCAGCAGTGTTCAGCGTAAATGTATCAGGATCATCGCATCCAGAAACCGCAGTTCGAAGGATTCGTCGGCAGGGCCTAGGCCTAGCCGATGAGCTCTCTGGATTGAGAGCCCCCCCTTGTTCTCATGAGCAGTTGCCTCTAGCCCCAGCTCCCTGGCAAGCCAGGGATTGCCCAGGACAAACCCACCAGCCAGGATCAGAGCACAGACAGTCAGGCGCATCGCCACTTCTCTCCGAGGACAACAGGTCAATATCCTACGCCTTCCAGCCCCCTCTGGAGTCAAACCCTTTGGCGATCCTGGCGCCAGAGTGGGATCCCTTAGCTTGGTGCCTCCATCTGGGCGCCCCTGGCGTCGCCAGTTCAGGAAGTGGGGTTGGGTGCCAACAACTGCTCCCCTTGCAACATGCGAGCGGCAGCGCTGAACAGCTCTTCCTCCAAGTAGGGCTTGGTGAAGTAGGCAGTGGCTCCCAGCTCGCGGGCTGTCTGCCGGTGCCGTTCTGCCCCCCGTGAGGTGAGCATAGCTACTGGAATATGCCTGAGGTTGCTGTCTGCCCGTATGCGGGAGAGCAACTCCAAGCCGTCCATGCGCGGCATCTCGATGTCGCAAAAGATGAGATCGCAGCGCAAGCCACCGCGAAGCTTTTCCCAGGCGTCCTGGCCATCGCGGGCTTGCTCCACCCGGTAGCCCACCTTTTGAAAGGACATGGAGAGCAGTTCCCGCACTGCAATCGAGTCGTCCACAATGAGCACCGTGGTTTGATGGGTTTCCTCGGCACGTGGCTCCGCAGCGCGACGCTCCGCCCAGAGGCGGCTGAGATCGCGACGGCGGCCTTGGGCCATATCTACCAGTTCAAGGACGTCAGCAATTGGCAGCACGCGACCATTGCCCAGCACCGTTGCCCCAGAAATGCCAGGTGGTTTGGGCACAGGCCCGCGCAATTGCTTGATCACGATTTCCTGCTCTTCCACAAAGCTGTCCACCTGCAGGGCAACGTACTGGCCGGCACTTTGCAGGACGACGATGGGCAGGATGCCCTCCTCTTGGGCGATGCTGTAGACCTCTGAGCGGCTGCGGCTGTGGCTGCGGCTGTAGGACAACAGATTCGAGAGGGGCTGGAAGGGAAGGCGTTGATCCCGCCAGGGAATGGAGGGCCGCCCCTGTTCATCCGGCTGCACCTCGTCGACGGGAACATCCAGCATCTCCTCCACACCGTCGAGGGGGAAGGCGATCAGGGCTTTGTCGCTGACACACACCATTGCCTTGGAAATGCTCAGGGTAAGCGGCAGGCGGATGGTGAAGGTGGTGCCCTTGCCGCGCACGGAATCCACTTGGATGCTGCCGCGCAGATCGGTGATGTTGCGGCGCACCACGTCCAAGCCAACCCCCCGCCCGGCCAGATCGTCCACCTCGCTGGCCTCGCGAACGCTAAAGCCGGGGTGGAAGAGGACGTTGAACACTTCTTCTTCGGTTGCCTGCTCTGACAGCAGCCCCAGCCTTTGCGCCTTGGCCTTGATTTTCTCCACCGGGATGCCGGCACCGTCGTCGGCGACGACGATGATTGTCTGGTTGCCCTGGTAGAAAGCTTTGACGGTGATCTTGCCTTCAGGGGGCTTGCCCAAGCGGCGCCGCTCCTCAGGGGGCTCGATCCCGTGCACCAGGGCATTGTTCACCAGGTGGGTCATCGGGTCGGAAAGCTCTTCCAGGATGGCCTTGTCGATGAGGGTGTCGCGGCCTTCCACCACCAGGCTGGCCTGTTTGCCCGTTTTGATGGAGAGGTCACGGACGGCGCGGGGCAGCCGGTCGGCAATTTGCGAGAAGGGCACCATGCGCGCCCGGTTCAGGCCTTCTTGCAGTTGGGTGGTGACCTGGCGGAATTGGCGGGTGATCTGCTCTGCCTCGTCCACCGCAAACTCGATGTCGGAAGAAGACTCGCGCACCCGCACGATGAGCTCAATGATCTCCTGGGCCAGCGTGTGGAAGGCCGTAAACTGATCCATCTCCAACTTGTCGAACTCTTGGCCTATGGAATGACCCACCCGTCCCCGAGGGGATTCCTCGCCGTTCCGACCAAACCCCACCGTTGCCGCGCTGCTGCGGCTGGAGAACAGCGCCGCTTCCAGCAACGAGCGGTCGTACTGATCCCGCATGCGCTGGCCCAGCTCCCCTAGCTGTTGCACCCGGCCCAATAGGCCATCCAGAAACTGGCGCAGGCGAGTTTGGTTTTGCTCCATGCTGTTGCGGATGACCACCAGCTCTCCCACCAAGTTGTTGATGGAGTCGAGGTGGCGCACCTCCACCCGCATTACAGGATTGCTGAGGGCAGATCGCCGTGTGGTCGGTGCTGTTGGGGTAGCCGGTGCCGTGGGGGCGGCTGTTGCTGGGGCGGCGACAGCGGGCGGAGAAGGCGCCGGCGCTGCTGCAGAGACTTGGGGGGCGACCTCGAGATCGCCTAGGAGGGATTCCAGTTGGGCTGCGAAATCGTCGGCGACCTCGCCGCTCACGGCTGTAGGGGATCCCACAATGGGAGCGATGACCTCCTCTAGCTCAGGGGGCACCGCTGGTTCGGCGGCATCGAAAAGGGCGGCCAAATCGTCCAAACTTGGGGCAGGAGAGGCTTCCGGCGCTTCTTCCTCCAAAGGCTGTGTCTCATCTGGGGAAACAGTCGCGCTCTGGGCAGCCAAGAGCTCATCCTCCGCGAACAGGCTTTCCAGTTGGCTGGCCAGATCGTCCTCTGCTGGCTGGGAAGCTCCGCCTTGCTCTGCTGCAGCTACAAGTGGTTCTGGCTCAGGCAGAGTCACTCCCTCCAGACTGCTCCCTTGCAAAGCCTCTGCCTCGCCCAGGAAAGTGGCCAGATCTGAGGGGATCGCTTCCTGGGCGGCCTCCCCTTCTGCAAAGAACCGGCTCAACTCATCCAAATCCACCTCGCCATCCATGGCCGAGAGGGATCCGCTGGTTTCTAAGCTCAGTGCTTCGGTAGCGGGCTCCTCGGCAAATAGAGCCTCGAGGCGGTCGAAGGCCTCCGCGGGCTGGCCCTCAGGATAGAGAGCTTCTTCCTGAACCGGGAAGAGGTTCTCCAAAAGAGCCCAGTCCTGGGCCTGTGCCGCATCCCCCGTGCCCGGGGCATCCTCCAGCGTCTCCCCGGCGAAGAGATCGGCTAGGCTCAGCTCGGCCCCCAAGTCCGGGGTTTCCGCCGCCGTCGACTCGTCGGAAGGGGCCAAGAAGCTCTCCGCCGCAGCGGCAGGTTCGCCGGGCGAAGATTCTTCGGCGAAAAGGTCTTCCAGTTGCTCGACTGCGGCAGAGTCGGCAAGGTCAGAAGAGGGTTGAGAAGCCACCTCGAAAGAGGGGGAAGGTTCGCCTGCTTCTTCTGGGCTCCACCAGGCCTGATCCGCCGCCGAGACAAGGCTCTCCAGGCCGCCTTCAGCCGCAGAGTCCAAAGATGTCAGGGATCCCGTCTCATCGGGGACAGAAAAGTCCCCCGGCCAGATGTCGGCGGGGAACTCAGCCCACAAGTCTGCGGCCGCCTCCCCATCCCCAGGCTGGAGGGACGGAGACGGCTCCTCTGCCCAAAGATCCGCTTCCGGCCCGCTGTCGGGAGCAGCCCCAAAGTCAGGCAACTGAGACAGCTCCTGCAGAGGAGAGCTCTCTACTGCCAGCTCCTCGAGCTCGAACAAGGCTTCCACTCCGACACTTGCAGCTTCGTCTGCAGCCGAGGCTTCCTCGGGGCTTTCCGCAGCGACTTGGGCCGCCCGCTCCTGGGCGGGGACATCCCAGATGGCCTGGCTGGTTTCCTCGGCTCCTGTCAGCTCGGCAGGCTCGACAGGTGACAGCTCTGCCGCCGCTTCGCCCATTACTTCGGCAAACAGCTCCGCCAAATCCGTTTCCGCTCCCCCCTCTTCTGGGCTCAGCTCCTCAAGCGCCTGCGAAAAAGGCTCGGGGGAAGGAGGGATCAGCTCCGGCGGCGGCTCTTCAATATCGGATAGCTGCTCTGCGTTGGCAAACAGCTCGTCAAAGGCGGCGGAGGCTTCTGCTTCCAGGCTCAAAGGAGGGGCGTCGAAATCGCCTGAGCCAAAGCTCAGCCTATCCTGGAGCCAGCCGCGGGCTGCTGCGGCTTCTTCCGGCGCGGCGACGCCCTCTTGGGCAAGGTCGGCGGCTGCTTGCCAGTCTTCCTCTGGCAAAGCCTCGGTGGACATCTCCGGCCAGCTCAGCCCTGGGCCCTCCTCGCCCGCCAGAACGCTGTCCATCTCCAAAGTGGACGGCGGCTGTTCGGCCAGCAGATCCCAGGCCGCCTCCTCCGCTTGCAGGGTTGCTTCGACGGGGATCGCCTCTCCTGGTTCAGGTTCTTCTTGGCTCCCATCAGGGGCAGAGGATTCTTCTGCCGGGATCCCAGCAGCGGCCCAGTCCGCTGGGGCAGGCGTGCTCTCGGGTTCGAGGAAGAGCGGCTCTGGCTCCTCAAGGGCCGGCAGCACAGGGCGGAAGGCCAACAACTCAGCGGAGGGCTGGATGGTCTGCGCTGCTCCGCTGGCCAGAGCTTGGTGAGCCTGTTTCAAATCTCTCAGAACCGGCAGAGCCAGTTGCCGCAAATCCTGGGCAGGATCTGCCAGGATCTCGCCAATCAGGCGGGCTAGGGCCGTCCAGCCGCCCAGATCCACACCTTCGGCCTGTCCCACCTGCTGGAGCGATTGGGCCAAGCTTTGCAGGGCAGGCCGCGTTGCCGGGTCGTCAGGACGCTTGAACAGCTCCAGCATCTGGCGCAACAGGGCCGGGATCTGCTGGTGAACCACCACCTCCAAAGGATCCGGCGGCGGAGCGGGAGCCGCCGGGCGAGCCAATTGCTGCAATTCCGCCGAGGCCGTCACCTCTTCGGCCCTGCCCGCCAAGATAAGCTGCTGCCCCTGCTTCAAGTCTCGCAGGGCGACCAACGCCAACGTTCGCAGATCGGCGTCGGGGTTGCCCAGGGCTTGCTCGAAGGTTTCTGTGAGCTGCTGCCAGCCCGCCAGATGATGGGCTTGCCCGATCTGCTTGAGAACGGCATTTGCCTCCCGCAACTGCTCGCGAATGCCCGGCTGATCCCCTCGCTTGAACAGCTCCAACATCTGCCGCAATTGCTGCGGCACCACTTCCGCCATCTCTTGTTGTAGGGTGCGGGCCGCCGGCGGCGGGGGGGCAGCCGGAGCAGAGCTAGCGACAGGGCCAGCGCCGAGAAGGCTCTGAATGTAGTTTTCAGTCTCCTGAAAAACCGGCTCCAGTTCCGCCAGCGTCGCGTTGCTGAACTCCTGGGTGAGACCGCGAGGGCTCTGCAGCTCGTCCAACAACGCCGCCAACCCATCAAAAACTCGCAGCAGCAGCGTCTCCAAGTGCTGATCCACCGGCACTTCGCCCGGGCGAGAGCGAAACACGTTGAAGAAATCCTCTAGGCGGTGGGCAGTCCGCTGAATGCTGGCGAGGGCCAGCATGGCCGCTCCGCCTTTGATGGAGTGGGCAGCTCGGAACAACTCGTTGATCAGCTCAGGATCGCTCACGCTGTCCCGCAGGCTGAGGAGCCCTTGCTCGATCGTTGCCAAGTGGTCGCGGGCTTCTTCGATAAAATAACCGAGGATCCGCTTTTGTGCTTCTTCATTCATGGCAGGAGGTTCCTCCTACAGCCCACAGGTACTCATATCAGTAGTAGCAGATCGGACAGGGGAAGCTCTCCCATGCCCGGATTCTGTCTTGGGACAGAGGGATCCCGATGTCCCTGAAGTGCGGCAACTTCCCATCGGGATCCTTGCTTGTCCCTAGGATGCCCGCCAACCGAGCAGATTTGCTCATTCATCCCCCACCCGGAAGCGACCGACAGAAGCTTGCAGCTCGCGAGCGATGCTCACCAACTGTTGCAGCGAGCTGGCTACCTTCTGCGCCTCTTCGGACGTCTCGTTGGCAGTCAGCTCCACTGATTGCATTACCTGGGCCACGGCGCGAGAGGTTTCTGTTTGCTGCACGGTAGCCTGAGAAATAGCCCGCACCAGCCCATCGATCCGCCGGCTGACCTCGATGATCTCGTCTAGGCTGCTTTTGGCCTGCTCTGCCCGCCGCGTCCCCTCGATCACCAGTTGGGTGCCTTCTTCCATAGCCGTCATCACGTTGCTGGTTTCCGATTGAATCTGCAACACGATCTGCTCGATCTCCTTCGAGGCTTTGGCAGCTCGGTCGGCCAGTTGTCGCACCTCATCGGCCACGATGGCAAAGCCCCGTCCCGATTCCCCGGCTCGGGCCGCCTCGATGCTGGCGTTGAGGGCAAGCAGGTTGGTGCGCGAGGCAATTTGAGAGATCAAAGCCACAATTTTGGAAATTTCCTGCGAGGATTCCGCCAATCGCTTCACTTTGCGGGTGGTTTCTGCCACGGTTTCGCGAATTTCCAGGATGCCACTTACCGTGCGATCCACAGCTTCTTCACCCCGAGCGGCTGCTTCTGTGGCTTGGGCAGTCACGTTGGCCGCCTCGCGGGCGTTGCTGGCTACCTCTTGAATTGATTCCGTCATCTCCTGAATGGAGTTGAGGGAGTTGGAAATCTCCTCCGCCTGGCGCAAGGCATCGGCAGAGAGGCTGCGGGCAAAGTTCTCGCTCTGCAAAGCCGCATCGTTGACGGCAGCGGCGGCCCGCTTCACTTGGACAACGATGTCCCGCAAGCTGCGAATGGTCAGGTTGAAAGAGTCGGCGACGGCGCCGAGCACATCGGCAGTGACCTCCGCCCGCACCGTTAAGTCCCCGCGGGCTGCCCCCTCGACGTCGTCCAGCAGGCGAATGACCTGGCGTTGTAAGTCCTCCTTGGCCTGTCCCTGCTCGGCAGCTCGCTGGCTCAGATCGGCAAAATGGGCCTCCAGGGCGGCAGCCATTTGGTTAAAGCTGTTGGCCAAGCGGCCCAACTCGTCATCCCCTCTCGCCTCTGCTCTGACGGAGTAATTCCCCTGGGCCAAGGCGGCAAAGTGGCTGGCCAGCTCTTGAGCGGTGGAGCGAATGTGTTTGGCACTGCTGGCCCCCAGCACAACCCCGGCTCCCGTGCCGATCACTCCACCCCCGATGACCCCGGCAAGCAAGCGAGCTCCCCCATTGGCGGGGATCCCCAGGCCAATGGCCAACCCGGCAGCCAAACTCACGGCTCCTTGGATCAGCGCTGTGGCCAACTGCCGATCGGCAAGCGGGCGGTTGGCGATCCCAGCGAACATCCCCGCTCCCTGGCCCCCTGGGAGGGGCATCGAGATTGTAGGCGAGCTGCGAGCCGTTCCGCCCGCCTCCTGCGTCTCCCCCTCATCGGGAGAGAAGACCGGCACCTCGCCGCCCTCCATGCCGGCCAGTTCGCGATCCAGACTGTCCAGCTCGTTGAGCTCGAAAAGAGCAGGGCCAGGACCGGCCGTGTCTTCTTCGGGGGCAGGGATCGGCTCGCTCATGGGGGTGGCCAATTCCGTCGGCAGGCCCTCATCCAGGGATCCCACCTCCTCTTCCCCAAAAGTGGGTAGGGAGAAGCCCATCTCCTCGGGAAAAGCCGCGTCGCCAGCCAACTGCGTAATAGAATCACTGTCTAGATCCTGCAGGTGCTGCCGGTCGAACTCGCTAAGGAAGGCAAAATCGTCATCGACCACTGGGTCTGTTTGAGGCTGCTCCCTGCCCGCTCGCAAAGCGGTCTCTCCCGGAACCGCTGGCGGCGTTACCTGAGGGTTGGCGGGCAGCGGGTGAGAGGAGGCAAACGGATCCGCAGGCTCCATTTCTAGCCTTGTCTCAAAAGGATCCGCAAAGCTTTCTTCCTCGCCAAAAGTCATCTCATCGGCGGCAAAGCTGTCGCTTCGCATCGAGAAGAGATCCTGAGCAAAGGGGTCGGCCTCCTGTTCCCTCATCGCCTCAAACTCAAACTGGGGAAAGGGATCCGCCTCCTCCGGTTGAGGTGGGAACTCCCCTTGAGGTTGGAGCTTGTCTTCCTGCGCCGGAGAGGGAACATCCGCCAGCTCCGGCGCCATCTGGAGCAGCTCCTCCAGGCCCCTGCGGGCCGACTCCAGCTCCTCAGGATCGCTGGCCGTCTTGAGGATGGTATCGTAGGTATGGCGGGCTTCCAGCAACTGCCCCGCTTGCTTCTGGGCCGAGGCCAGCAGCAACTTGACAGCAGTATCCTGCGGCTGAGCAGCGGCTACCTGGTTGAACAACCGCACTGCCTCGACGTAGTCTCCCTGCCAAAAGGCGACCATTGCCTCGGTAAAGTCTCTCTGATTGTTTGCGCTCGAAACCATGGATCCTCCCTTCCCTGCTTGGCTACCTCTGTTGCTACTTCAACCCAAATGCCCAGAACTCCCCCAACACCAACCCGCCTAAACCCTTTAGATTGTTAAGCTACAGATAGGTTACCTCTCCCAACTGGCTGCTTTGCTCCCAAAAAGAATGGGCTCTTGCCCTCTTTCCACAGACCATTGGGGCAGCACGGCCACACTCGCCGGGTGGCCGGGCGCCAATCTCTAGGGAACAAGATCGGCTCCATTCTTTCCATTGTGAATGGCTTTGGAATTTCCGCATTTCTGCCGAACTTGCGGCTAGCCATTCCTCAACCCCAACGGTCGGATCTCAGGATGGCTGACTGATCCAGCAGCGGCAAGCGGGCTCCCGTCGCGGGCACCACCCATTCCCCTCGCAAGAAGGGAGCTATCGACTCAGGAGCCACGAGAACAGGCCGCACCGCTTCCGTCTTCAGCCACTCCATGCCCACAATTAAATCCACAGCCAGGCCCATCAGCAAATCCGGTTGATCCATCACGGCCACCACAGGGAGCTCGGCGCGGTCGAGGTTGAGGGGCGGGCTGATCCCCAAAAACTGCCCCAGATCCGCAACCCAGATAATTTCGCCCCGCAAGTTCAGAGTGCCCAGCAGAACTGGCGCGACATTCGGCATGGGGGTAATTTTCTCAGGGCCGATGCTCATCACCTCTACAACCGATACTGCCGGCAGGGCAAATTCTTCTCCGGTGGCGACCTTGAATTTCAGGAATAGCTCACCTTCGGGAGCCTCCATTTCCTGCAATTCTTGGGTCTCATCCCCCATCAACAGATCCAGATCCCCTAGCATGACGCTCCCCCGTATCGATGGTCTTGTGGAGGGGTGGCCGCCGCTCCCTTGTCCAGGGCATGGAACCCCTTTGGGCTCTGCCAGCAGGCATAGAGGCGGGATGGGCGGTTCCTAGCCTCTCAGCAATTGCTTAATCGTACCCACCAGTTCCTGCGGCTGGAAAGGCTTGGCAATATAGGCATCTGCTCCCTGGCGGAGCCCCCAGTAGCGGTCGAACTCTTCGCCTTTGGAAGAACACATGACAATCGGGGTTTTTTGGGTGAGCGGATCGGCCTTGAGGAGACGGCACACTTCGTAGCCATTCATCCGCGGCATGACGATGTCCAGCACGATCAGGTCGGGCTTGTTTCGCTTCACCGCCTCTACGGCTTCCACGCCATCTTCCACCGTCATCACCTCGAAGCCGTTTTCCTGCAGCAACTTGCCGATCATCTCCCGCTGGGATTGGCTGTCTTCCACCACCAGAACGCGACTCATTTTTGGCTGGTCTCCTTGATCTCCCGCAACTGCTGTTTGATAGTAGCCAATAGCTCTTGAGGCTTGAAAGGTTTGGTTACATAGGCATCGGCTTGATTGCGCTTGGCCCACTCGATATCAAAGACTTGATCTATCTTTGGTGGAACACACGACGATGCGGATGTGCTTGGTGCTTTCATCTTTCTTCACTTCCCGGCACACTTCGTAGCCGTTCATGCCAGGCATGACGATGTCCAGCACCACCACGTCAGGCTTCTGCTGACGAATGATGTCCATCGCCTCCACACCGTCCATGGCTGTGGAGACTTCCAACCCGCTCTCGGAGAGCAGGCTGGAAATGGCCTCCAGATAGGTACGGTTATCATCCACCACCAGTACTTTGCTCATGGTCATCTCGCCCCTGCTGTGTTTCGCGTGTCCGGTCAACCCTGGCGGCTACCTGAAGTGGGATCCTGTCTTTCAGCGCTTTTGGCTGCATCTGGCCTTGCAGCCCCAGGCTGGTTGGGCTACCTCCTATTGTTTGGTGAAGTTCCTCTTCTGTCCAGTATTCTGCAGTACTCTGCTTGCTTGGCTCGAATCTCGACATTTTTTAGGGATTTCGGCTGGCCCCCCGCTTATTCGCCACCGCCCCGCTTGGGAGGTGGGCCCACATAAGATTCGACGACGGTCAACAATTCCCTCTCAGAAAAGGGCTTGCTCAGAAACTCGTTGGCCCCGGCCATGCGGGCCTTGAGCCGGTCGGTGAAGCCGTCCTTGCCGGTGAGCATGATCATGGGGGTTTCGCGGAACTGGCTGGATTTGCGCAACATGGCGCACAGCTCGTACCCATCCAACTTGGGCATGGCCACATCGCAGAGGATCATGTCGGGGTTGAGGAGAAACACCTGTCCCAGGGCTTTGAGGGGGTTGCCGATGGTGGTGACCTGGTAGCCCTCGTTTTGCAAGATGAACTCCACGGTTTTTTGGATGGCCATGGAGTCGTCGATGCAGAGGATGTGGGCGGGCTTGTCGCTGGGTTTGAGGGGACGAGTGCGCTGGGGCTCGATGATCAGGACGGGATCGGAGAGGTGGATCGCCCCTTGACGAACATAGGGATAGATGGCTTTGGCTACCACCAGGGTGTCTCGGCCCAGGTAGCGACCCATTTGGCGAATGCTGGTTTTGCCGTCCGACCACTCGCTCAGCGCCTTGAAGACGGGGGCGGGCAGGGTTTGCTGGAGGGGCAGGGGGTTGACGATGGTGGGGGCTTGGTTGGGGTCTTGGATGTAGGGGTGCAGCTTTTTCCACTCCTGCACCTGGGTGACCATCTCGGCGAGCAGAGGGGTGACAGGAAAGGTGGTCAGTTGGGGGGCCAAGGGGGATCCAGCCTCGAAAATGAAGGAGCCCTGGTGGAGGCTGAGCAGGTCGAAGAGGACTTCCCGCACCATGCCCAGCAGGATTTGCTTGCCTTGGCTGGGGTTGAGCTTGTGGTTTTCCAGCAAAGACCAGAGGCGGTTGTATTCGGGGGCATTGACCGCAGCTTTGGGAGGGATCTGAACTTCGTCTAGGGCGGCTTCCAGCTTGAAGCGGCGCAGGTAGTCTTTGAGGCGGGCGATGTGGCCTTCGGTTTCAGAGGCGTAGATGATTCGCCCGTTCAAGAAAAAGACAAACCAGTAGATGGAGGGTCTGGCCTCTACGAAAAGCTCACCGGTGCGCTGGCCCAACTCGATCAATTGAAGGATGCTTCGGATATCGATCTCTTGTAATCTTCCCTGCATGGGATCCCTGCCTGCAGTCAGCAAGATATGACCATTATGACGCTAGCCTTCTTGCTGCCATCCCACAAGGGGAGCTTTTTGGGGAAATAACCCACTTTGAATCCTGAAGATTTCTGGGTTCCTCGGGCTTTTAGGTTGGAACTGGCCAGAAGCGGATCCAGGGATCCCTTTTCAGCGACCAAAGGACTAACTTCTGGTTTGAAGGCAAGCCGATGGATCTGCACAGGCGGCTTTCCTTGGAGCAGAATAGGTGAAGAACCTCCCCTGAAACTCAATTGTTGCAAAAGCAATGCTGCCGATTTTCACCACTTGGGTGCTGGGCCCGCTGCTGGCGCTCTACACCGTTCTGTTTGTGCTGCGCATCTTCTTATCCTGGTATCCGCAACTGGATACCTCTCGGCTGCCCTATTCGCCAGTGGTCGGCCTGACGGAGTTTTTGCTGCGCCCGACACGCCGCCTGATCCCGCCCCTGGGGGGGGTGGACATGGCGCCTGTAGTGTGGGTGGGCCTGGTTACCCTGTTGCGGGAGGTGTTGCTGGGACAGCAGGGATTGTTGACCATGGCCCTGCACTAAAGTGCTTTCCCAGGAGGATTAGCGGCCCTGCAAGATAGGGATCTGCAGGGCGGGGGTTGGCGAAGGCCGGGCAGGAGAGTCCGCCTGGGTTTTCTCCTGCATCTGCTGCAGTTGCCGGATCAGTTCGGGCACCACCTGGTAGAGATCCCCCACGATGCCGTAGTGGGCAAATTTGAAGATGGGGGCAGAGCTGTCTTTGTTGATGGCGATGATGGTCTGGGACTTGTCCATGCCGACGCGGTGTTGGATGGCCCCGGAGATACCACAGGCGATGTAGAGCTGGGGGCGGACGGTCTTGCCAGTTTGCCCCACCTGGTGGGCATAGGGGATCCAGCCGGCATCCACAGCCTTGCGGGAGGAGCCGACGGCGCTGTTGGGGAAACAGGCGGCCAGCTCGCGCATCAGCTCAAAGCCGTCTGCCGATCCCAGCCCGTAGCCGCCAGCAACGATCACTTTGGCCCGCGTCAGATCGACGGCCTGGGAGAGGTTGCGCACCGTTTCCACAATTTGCAGCTTGAGATCCTCCGGCTCCAAGTTAACCGGCACCGGGATCACTTCTCCTTGGCGGGATCCGTCCCAGGGAAGCGGCTGCATCACCCCGGGGCGCACGGTGGCCATCTGCGGGTTTTTCCAGGGGCCGAGGATGCGGGCCTTGAGGGACTCGCCAAAGCTGGGCCGAATGGCGTACAGGCAGTCGGGGAAGAAGCCAGACTTGCCGGGATCTTTGCTGTTGCTGTACTCGAAGGGGCCGATGTCGAGCTCGGTGCAGTCGGCGGTCAGGCCGGTTTCCAGGTGGGCGGCCAGACGGGGGGCCAAGTCCCGACCGGTGGTGGTGGATCCCAGCAGGATGGTGTGGGGCGGCTGGGGCCAGCTTTTGATCAAGTCCAGGATAACGCGGCGGTAGGGCAGGGTGCGGTATTCGGCCAGCTCGGGGTGGTCGGCAACGAAGACCTGATCCGCCCCATGGCCGATCAGGATTGGGGGCAGGTGAGCGATGTTGTGCCCGAGGACAAGGGCGCTCAGGGTGGCTTCCAGCTTATCGGCCAGCCGTCGCCCCGCTCCCAACAGCTCCAGGCCGATGGGCTGCAACTCACCCTTGATCTGCTCGGCGAAGATCAACACCCGCTTGTGCTCCATAGAGCTTACGACTCCTCATCAAAGTAGAAAGGCTGGGAAGTTTGGTCAATTCCTATACAGATTTCCGCAACTTAGCGATAACTCACCTTTGGGCAGGCTGCAACTGAGAAGTTAAGGAATGGGTTTAGAGGGTGGAGTTAGCGGAAGGGGAAAGAGGGTAAAGCCTCTGGGGTAGCCAGGTAGAGGCTCAAGTCAAGTGCCTGAGCCAATTCCTTCACCAGTTGCGGCACGGGCTGCCCTTGAAAGATCTGACAGTTGCCGCCGATTTCCCCTACTTTTTCGGTGGCGGCCACGATGGTCGGGGATCCCTGGAGGCCGCAGCGCTTTGGATCGGCCCCCACATCGTCCAGGTTGAGGATCTGGATGGCCTCGGCCCGCGCCGCCTCATCCCGCATCAGCCGCTGCACCCGCTGCACACCGCGCAGGGTAGGATAGGCCAGACGCCGCGCCGAATTGGCTACCGTGACCAAGGCCGGCAGAGGCACCATCACGATTTGGGATCCCCCTTCGATGGCCCGCCGCGCCACCAGCATCCCGTCGCGGATCTCGAAGGCCTCGCAATAGGTAACCTGAGGGATTCCCAGCCGCTCGGCCAACTGGGGCCCCACCTGGGCCGTGTCGCCGTCAGTGGTCTGGAGCCCGCAGAAGATGACATCGGGCTGGCCGGCGTAGCGAACCGTGTGGGCCAGGGTATAGGCGGTGGCCAAGGTATCCGAAGCGGCCAGGCGGCGGTCGGTCATCAAAATGCCCCGATCCACGCCGTGGGCAATGGCCTCGTAGAGCACCTCGATGGCCGGGGGCGGCCCCATGGTAATTGCCGTCACCCTCGCCCCGTGTTGCCGTTTGGTTTGCAGGGCCGCTTCCAGCGCATAGCGATCGAAAGGGTTGAGCATCCGCTTGGCCTTGGCCCGGTCGATCGTGCCATCGCTGTTGATGCCGGCTTTGGCATTTGGATCGGGAACTTGCTTGATCAAAACAAAGGTTTCCAAGAGGCAACTCCCCAGCAATTTTCTCCACGTTAGAAGGGATCCCCAACCTGCGCAGGCTTATTTAGCTTTTCTTTGGGATCGATAGCAGCTTTGGGCTTGAGCGTAGCCATGGCCGCAGAACCTGCCGTTTTCAAGGTTTCTCTCTAAGAACTGAAGAACAATTTACTATGGTTAATGAGGCGCAATGATCTCTGCTTTTCAGTAACTTTGTTAGACATCTAACTTGATACTAACTTGGCGCTACAGCAGGAGTGGCTCTGGTAGAGGGGCCTAGCCCAGGCGGAAGTATGTCAAAATCGAAAAACGCCTCTTCTCTGGGTTGAATTTTCCGGCAAGGTCTCTGCCATGGCCACCCAACCCCTCTCCACCTCGCTAGTTCGCTTTCTCACCGCCGCTGTATCCGAGAGCATTCGACGGGCCTCCGAGGCAGGGCAACTGGGATCGCTGACGCTGGAGCAGGCGGCAGGAGTTGCTCCCACGATCCAAATTCCCAGCGATCCCCGCTACGGCGACTACGCCTGTCCCACTCCTCTGGGCATGGCCAAGCTCTGCCGCATGGCGCCGGCCCAGATCGCCCAGACTCTGCAAAAACACCTGGATCTGCCGGGCATTGCAACTGAGGTAGCAGGGGGGGGGTACCTCAATTTCCGGCTGGGGGATTCCTTTTTGGCCGAGCGGTTACAAGAGCTGTTGCGGTTGGGGGAAGATTTCGGCAAAACTGCTGCCCCCCATCCCGAGCGCATCCTGCTGGAGTATGTTTCCGCCAACCCGACGGGGCCCCTGCACGTGGGGCACGGGCGCTGGGCTGCTGTCGGCTCCACGCTGGCCAACCTGCTGCGCTGGACGGGGCACCAGGTGGAGCGGGAGTTCTACATCAACGATGCCGGCAACCAGATGCGGCTCTTGGGCCAGTCGCTAGAAGTGCGGGTGCGGCAACTGCAGGGCGAAGAGGTGGCTCTGCCGGAAGACGCCTATCACGGCAGCTACTTGGTCGATATCGCCCGGCGGCTGCTGGATCAAGTTAAGGCCGGGATCCGCCCTCTGCCCACCACCCCGGAAGAGTACACCGATTTTGCCTACGCCGAGATGCTGGCTTGGCAAAAGCAGACTTTGCAACAGTTGCGCACCGAGTTTGACCACTGGTTTAGCGAGCGCCGCCTGCACGCCCCGGATCCCCAGACGGGCCTGAGCGCCATCCAACAGGCTTTGCAGGAGCTGCAGGAGCGCGGCTTCCTCTACAGGGCCAAGGCGCCGCGGGGTGAGGATCCCAAGCCGGGAGCGGAAGAGGCCGTCTATTTCAAAACCCAAGAGTTTGGCGACGACAAGGATCGGGTGGTGCAGAAGGCGGATGGCTCCTTTACCTACCTGGCCGCCGACATTGCCTACCACCGCGACAAAGTGCGGCGGGGCTATCAACGGCTCATCAACATCCTCGGCTCGGATCACCACGGCTATATCGGTCGCTTGCATGCGGCGGTGGGCGCCTTCAGCCCGGATGTCAAGCTGGAGATCCTGATTGGACAATTTGTCAAATTGTTCAAAACCGACCCGGAAACCGGCGAGAAAACCGAAGTGCGCATGTCCAAGCGCACCGGCAATTTTGTCTCCTTAAACGATCTCATCGACGATCCCGAAATTGGCGTTGGGGTGGATGCGGCCCGCTGGTTTTTGCTCAGCAGCAGCATGGACAGCCCCATCAACTTCGATTTGGATTTGGCCGTCAAGCAAACTTTCGACAACCCGGTGGTCTATGTCCACTACAGCCATGCCCGCTGCTGTACCCTGCTGCGGCGGCTTCAGGAAGAAGAAAAAGTGGAGCTAACTAACAAAGTTACCTTGACAGAGCAACAAAAACTGCCCTACCAAGAACCCGAAGAGCGGGCCCTGTTGCTGCGCCTGTTGGCCCTGCCCGATGAGCTGATCGCCGCTGCCGAAGAGCGCGCCCCCCACAAGATCATCCGCTATGCCGAGGCGATTGCCGCCGATTTCAACAAGTTTTATGACAACTGCCGCATTTTGCCCCTTTTGAAAGAGGATCCCCTC
Organism: Thermostichus sp. MS-CIW-15; assembly: GCF_054060575.1. NCBI lineage: Bacteria > Bacillati > Cyanobacteriota > Cyanophyceae > Thermostichales > Thermostichaceae > Thermostichus > Thermostichus sp. MS-CIW-15. The sequence continues at coordinate 16,127 of NZ_JBSSDI010000021.1, forward strand.
TTGGCTCAAGCCCGCATTCAATTGGTGCAGGCCACGCGACAGGTTTTGTTTAACGTGCTTACCGGCATTCTCGGCCTGAGCGCGCCGGAGTCGATGTAGATTTTAAGTAACACCGATCCCCATCTCAATACGAGAGGGAACTTGGGGATCAACTGCCTAAGTTTCGACTCTGTGGGCGCGCAAGAGCACGTTGGTTCCTAGCCTCTCTTGAGCCATCCAAAAAGCGCAAATCCACCACGAAACCTCGTCTTGGCGATAGATGCCACCGGTGAAAAGGTAAGGTTGCAAAATATCGGCCATCTGGGCTAAAGCTGGCACCTCAACACATGATTGGCCCACACTTCGGGATCCAGAGCCTCATAAACGTAATCGGAAGGGAAATATAGATGGCTTGCTTCCAGGCTAGGTTGGCTGGTCAGCAATAACTGAGCAGGATCCGAAGACTCACATCCCAAGCGATCCCCGATTTGAAACGTGAGTTGAAACAAGCGGTTAATCAGCTCGAATTGTTCGGCGCTCATAGATTGAGATGGGCATCAGAGTTGACAAGTGCGACGGCTGCGTTCCAGCTCCGGCTCGATCCAAGAGAGGGCAAAGTGACTCACACAGGGCAACTGCGGGAAGCGGCGGGCCAGCTCTGCCATTTGGGCTTCCAGGCTGGGGCGTTTTCGCTGCGCTTGTCCCCACAGGCCGGCAATGGCCGGGCAGACAAAGGTTTGGGGAGAGGCCACGGCCAAGACCTGCTCCACCTGCTGCGCCACACAGGAGCCATCCTCGCACTTGGCATAGGCCATTGGGTGCCACTCCATGCCGGGATCGAAGCGATCCCAGGGCTGGAGACGAGCGTCAAACCCTTCTCCCACCGCCTGATTGCCATCGGGGAAAAAGACGGCTCCGCTCGGGATCCCAAGGCTTTGGGCCGGTTGGGCAGCTTGCCGTAGGTAATCGAGGATCCCGTAGCGGGCAAACTCGACGCTGAGCTGCCAGAGCTGCTGCTGCCAGCGCTCCTGTCGGAAAGCGGCGCTGGGTGTCGGAGAGGGGGTGGGATTCGCCGACGGCTGGGAATCCTCGTTTGCAAGGCTTGAATGTAGATCTTCGTTCCCGCCTGCTCTGCCTTGGGCCATCCCGTCCCATAGCTCTGGAGAAAGCGGCCGCTCCCCGCTTGCGCTGGGCCTGGGATCCCCTGGCTGACGCCACTTGGGCTCTTCGCCATAGGTGGCGTCCAGGTGGAGCACATCCGCCACTGTCACGTAGCCCTGGCTGAGGTAACGCTCCAGCAAGGCTCGGCCTGCCGCGTTTTCTGCCAAATCCAGGTAGGCTTGCCGGGCCGCCTCCCCATGGATCCAGAGATCCCGGACGGTGGCTGCCAGGCTGGATCCCCCAGAGCCGCGGGGATAGCGAATGTAGTCGAAGAGGATCCCATCCGGCTGCCGCTGCAGGATGCGGCGGATCAGCTCGGCAAAATCCCGGCGCGCCACGGGATGGAAGGGATCCACAAACACCTCATCCGGGCTGCCCAAATCTTCCAGAAGGGCCGTTGCCGGATCCAAGACGGTGGTGAGGCCACGGCCGTTGCGGGCCAAGACTGCCTGACGATCCGGTCGCTGTCCGTAGCTGTAGCCAAAATTGAGGGAAAACACCCAGGCATAAGCCGAAAGCCCTCGCCGTCGCGCCGCCTTGAGGGCCAAATCCAACAAATCGGCGTTGGGCTGTAGGCTGGGCCAGATCCCGCCCCCACCATCTGGCAAAATGGAGCGGCCATCGTAAAACGTCTCGATAAAGACGCGGTTGTAGCCCAGGTTCACCACCTGGTCAAACACCTGATCCAACACGCCCGGATTGGCATCGCAGGGATGCAAGCGCACCCAAATGGCTTGGATTTGCGGCCAACGGCGGCTACGGCAGACGATCAAGGCAGCGCGATGTTCTGCCAAAACTTGGTTGTATTCAGCTCGGGCGGCATCTGACTGGGCGGCCCGCTGGCGCAGTTGGGCCTTGCGCGCCACTTCCTCAGGCGGCTGCCGGCAGAAGGCGTCGAGGGATCCCCTCTGTTCCCCCCTACCCTGCAACCCGGAATGGCCGGGCCAGAGGAATTGGGCCTGGGCGGCGATCCCGGATCCCAGGAGTATCAGCGCGCCGAGCACGCCCCCCAGCCAACGGATCCCGTATTTTTTCCACCGTTGCCTCAGCACTCCCGACACTCTCAACCTGTACTGAGAATGGCTTCAATCCTATCCTCTTTCTCCTCTAAAGATCGGCAAATCAAAAGCAATTGTTCCCGCTCGAACAAGCTCAATCAAGCTCATTTAACTTCGAGCCCGTTGTCCTGAAACTTCTCGCACGACTGTGGGCTTCTCAGCGCGGAGAATAACATTGCAGGAAGCTCGATCGTTTACCGATTTCAACAGAGTGAGGAGCCTATCTTTGTAGCAAAAAATACGGCTCTGTTTGAATTCAAGACTCAGCCAAGAGGACAACTAGGAGTTGGGATCCCCGATCTGGGCCAACTGCTGCCGGGCCGCCTGCCGCATCACCTCTACCGGCACGGGCTTGCCCCCCAGCCAGAGGGAGAGGGCTTTGGCCCCCTGGTGGATCAACATTTCCAGGCCGCCAATAGGGGTGTGGCCCAGCTCAGCAGCCATGCGCAGCAGCGGTGTGGGATCCGGCACGTAGACCAAGTCATAGACAGTGGCGCCGGCGGGCAGAAGGCGCAGTTGCTCCCAGCTGAGGGGAGACAGCTCAGCAAGGGATCCCGGCTTATGCATGCCCACGGGGGTGGTGTTGACCAAAAGCCGCGTCTCAGCCAGGTGGCGATCCAGTTCTGCCCAGCTCAGCGTCTCCACCTGCGGCCAGGTCTGTTGCAAGGCACGTAACTTCTCAGGGGATCGCCCGGCCACCCGCACTGGCCCCAGCCCCAGCTCCAAACAGCCCTGGATGGCCGCCCGCGCCGCCCCGCCGGATCCCAGGATCAGGGTGGGGATCCCTTTCTCCAGGCCCAGCAAAGGCTGGACAAAGCCGTCGATATCGGTGTTGGTGCCGCCCCAGCCTCCCTCCGGCAGGGCGTAGACCGTGTTCACCGCTCCCACCGCTGCCGCCCGCGCTTCCACCTGGCTGAGCAAAGGCAGAATCGCCTGCTTGTGGGGAATGGTGACATTAAACCCCCGCACGCCGATGGCCGCCAGGCCGGCCACCGCCACCGCTAAGCGCTCTGCCGCCACCGGAAAGGGCACATAGCAGTAGTCTTCTCCCATGGCCGCCAGAGCGGCGTTGTGCATCGCCGGGGATAGGCTGTGGGCCACCGGATCCCCGATCAGGCCCAGCAACTGTGTGCTTCCCGAAATCCGCCTGTCCACTCCAATCCCAACTCCAAATTGTCTGCGAGTCTCGGCTATCGAGATTCCGACTCCACGCGATCTAGAGTTTGCCGGTAGCGCTGCCGCCAACTGGCCAGGGATTCCTCGGAAATGTGATCGATTAAGTTGCTGATCTCTCCCAGAATTTGGTAGGCGCGGTCAAAGCTTTGGCGGGTGCGCTCTTCTTGATCTGGTTGGCGCGCCTGCACCATGTACAGGCTCATCTTGATGGTTTGCAGCCGGTTTTTGCCCAGATCCTCCAGCATTTCGCGAATCTGACCGATGGCCTCCTGCCGCACTCGGCGCTGCCGCCGCCGCAACAGCCAGAACAGAATGCCGTGGATAACCCCCACCACGGTGGCGCTGACTGCCGTTGCCATTGCTACGGAAAGAGCGCTGCGGCTGGCCACCCAACCGCTGAGCAGGATTACGCCTATCCCCACCGCTGTCAGGATCAGCTCGATGTTGTCGAGAAACCACCTTCTTGCTGACTTCCAGGTAGCGGATCCTGCTCCTCGGCCCTGAATAGAATTGAACATCGCTGTTACACCTCTCCCCCACCCATTCTGCTCAAGCCAACCTGATGGCAAACTTTGGGGATCGGACTTACCGGCGCAGTCGCCATTTTCCGCGGCCCAGTTGACGCTTTAGACGACGCCGCGGTTTCCGCCGGCGGATCCACAAGGGCCTCTGAGAGCGGGATCCCGCTGCAGAGGTTTCAGATCCAAGCCTGCCAACCCTTTGGCTTAGCTCTTGGTTTTGTTGCCGCAACTCTTTGAGCTGCCGGAGGTGAGTTTCCAACTCCTGGCGCAGGTTGGCATTTTCTTGTTCCAGACGTTGCAGAGATTTCAGCAGCTCTGAAGACTCCGTCCCCCTGACACGGTCGGAAACGAGGATGGGATGGGGAGCAGTCACCACCGAGGTGTGGACATTTTTGCTGTCTCGCAGGGCTTGGGCAGCCCGTCGCAACAGGGCCACCCCCTTGGGATCGTCCTTATCTGTGAGCGTGGCCGCCCCAAATTGAAGCTGCACCGGCAGCGCTTGCCCATTCACCACAAAGGGATCCTGGATCAACCGCTGGCAGCAGCGCTCGGCAGCGATCTGGGCAGCGGCCAGAGTGCTCCCCGGCAGCACCACGATAAACTGGCCCTCGTCGTAGCAAAAGAGATCATCCCCCTCTCGCAAATTGTGGGCCAAGCGATCCGTAAACAGCTTGAGAAGAGCAGCCCGACCGCCGGCCTCCAGTCCTTGCCCCAGAGCAGCGAGGTTGGCCAAGCGCAGCACAAACAAACTGAGGGGATCCGATTGGGCACGGGCTTGGGCCACCCGCAACGGCAGGCGAGTAACCAGATCCTGCCGATTGCCCAAAGCAACCGAGCCAGAAGGAGATGAGACTTGTTTTTGTCCAGTCTGGAGCAGATATTGCTGGCGGCGGCTCTCCACAATGCGCAGCCCTGCCCGCACCCGCGTCAGCAGCTCCGCTGCCTGAAAAGGCTTAGAAAGAAACTCGTCGGCTCCGGCTTCTAAAGCCCGCTCCATGTTGTCGTTGCCCTCGCGGGCGGTCATGAGGATGTAGTACACCCAGGCATATTCGGGCGCTTGCCGCAACTGCCGGCACAGCTCTAGGCCGTCGAGAGCGGGCATGACCCAGTCGGCAATGATGAGATCTGGAGTTCGGCGGCGGATTTGTTCTAGGGCAGAAAGGCCATCCAGGGCATAGGAAATACTACAGCCCTGCTTGCCGAGAAAATTAGAGAGCATTTCCGCCACCATGTAGCTGTCATCCACGATCAGCACATGGGCCCGCAAGCTGCTGGCTTCGCCTTTGCTAGCGCCCAAGCTTGCCTGAGGGCCTTCAGACGTACCAGTGGCAGCAGCGCTCTCCAAATTGGGATCCACGGGCAAGCCAAAGCCAGATGAGAAGGAAATCCGGGAAAGCAAACTTTCCAATGGTTTTCCATCGCCATTCTAGACGTAGGGATTGGCAGCCACTACCTAACTTTGCCGGGTTATTTTTTTGAGATTTTTGAAGTTTCGTAGTCATTCCCAACCCGAGGAAGAGGCTTCTAGGCGTTCCTCCCTCTCCCAGGGGGAATCCTTCTCTGCCCCAGCGAGAGGGAAGGCAGGGTTCGACGCGACTTCAGGGCCGCCACAGGAACCTAGAAACGAATCTCGAGCGTGACTTGGGCGCGCACGGTTTGTTGTCCTCCCTCCACTGGCGTGGAGGCTGCCTGTAGGCGAGCATACTCCGCTCCACCCATGCCTGCCAGAGGAACTGGCGGCGCGATGTAGCCCTCGCTGTGAATTTGGATGCGCTCCACGGAACGGCTGCTCAGGTTCAAGGCCCTCAACACATCGTTGGCTTGACGTTGGGCATCTTCTACAGCCTGCCTTAAGGCACGGCTGCGCGCCTGCAGCAAGGTGGCCTCGTCGGCCCGGAAGCTGACTGATTCCACCTGGGTAGCTCCGGCGGCCACGGCTTCATCCAGCACTTGTCCGGCTCGGGCTATGGGCACCTCAAATTGCAAGCTGTTCTGCCCCTGTACCCCGCTCAGGCGGGGTGGGCTCTGCTGGTAGTCGTATTGGGGATAGAGGGAAATGCCGGTGGTCTGCAGGGCGCTCACCTGCAGCTCCTTGAGGCGGTTCACCAGCCGCTCCGAGCGCTCGGCCACCTGTTGCTGTACCGATTGCGCCGTCTCCCCTTGGAGCACCACCCCCAGCCGGATTACCGCAATGGAGGTTTCCACCGCAACAGATCCCTGGCCGGTTACCGTCAAAGTTCGGGATCCTTCACCGGGACTGGCCATCGCTCCTCCATTGCTGCCAAGCCCATTCCACACCAATAAGACCAGCGCCAGTCCCAAAGCCAGCCAGGGCATTCCCTTCAAGAATCCCAACTGCTCTTTTTTCCAGCCCTTGCTCCCTTCCATGCTTCATCCCCAACTTACTCCCACCGCTCTTCCATCTGGCTGGACAAAAGCCCCAGCCACCAGTGCCCTAGCCTCACCCAGACGTTGCGTTGCTGCCCACCGCTGCAACAGCCCCTGGCCCTGTCTAATTCCTAGGAACAGGGCAACGGCAACTGCTGCCCCCAGCAGGGCCAATGCCAGCTCAGACATAGGGATAGACAGCAAGGCTACTGGCCATCCTAATGAGAGTTGCTCCAAGGTTGGGATCCCTGGCTGCAAAAGTTAACCTTTGCCGCCTCAGCCACCCCCAAAAGAGCGATCTCCGCTCCTGCCCATAGGACGTATGATCGAGTCAGCGTGGTCAAAACTTGATTTATTGATTTGTTAAGGTCTTTTTGAGAATGGCCGAATCAAAACTGCGACAACTGCTGCACGATCTGGATGTTGAGCTGCAAAAAACCTCCGGCTTGGATGAAAGGCAGCGGCAGCACATTGCCGCCATCCGCCAGGAGGTGGAAGCCGTGCTGGCAGAGCTGGGATCCCCAACCAAGGGCCAACAAAACCCAGGGCGCAAAGCTCGCATTGGGGAAGCGCTGGCACTGTTTGAAACCTCTCACCCCAACCTCACGCTGATCCTGGAGCAGGTGATTGACACATTGGCAGGAATGGGTTTGTAGTTCCCGCGGTGGGTATCCAAGGGTTTCAGAATGAACGGCCAAGACCGCTTAGATCGAGTAGAACAACTCCTAGCTCAGGCAGCCGAGCAAACTGCTGCTAACAGCCGCGAGATCCAAGAGCTGCGCCAGGCCATTCGGGAAAGCCACGCCGAGCTGAGCGAGCAAAACGCCGCCCGCAGTCGAGAAATCGAGCAGCTACGCCAGGCCATTCGGGAAAGCCACGCCGAGCTGAGCGAGCAAAACGCCGCCCGCAGTCGAGAAATCGAGCAGCTGCGCCAGGCCATTCGGGAAAGCCACGCCGAGCTGAGCGAGCAAAACGCCGCTCGCAGCCGGGAAATCGAGCAGCTGCGCCAGGCCATTCGGGAAAGCCACGCCGAGCTGAGCGAGCAAAACGCCGCTCGCAGCCGGGAAATTGAGCAGCTGCGCCAGGCCATTCGGGAAAGCTATGAGCAAAACGTGGCTCAAGCGCAAGGCTTGAGAGACTTACAGGAAGTTGTCCGTGAGACCCGCTCGGACTTAGCACACTTGGCCGAATGGGCCGAGGAAGTAACTCAAGCTCTCATCACTCTCACTGCATTGCAACAAGAGCACGAACGCGCTATCCAGGCCATCAACCAGCGTCAGATCGAGAATGACCAGAGGTTTAACGTTCTCCTCGAAGAAGTGCGCTATCTTATTCGCAGACAGGGGCTAGATGGAAGCTCTTCTCCCCCTTCTGGTTGAGGAGGGGGATCCCTTCTAAGCAAAGCTCAGAGCTACAAGGACAGCTCTAGTCTTCATCCACTTCCCACTCCAACAGATGGGCATAAGGAGCCACCAGCTCGGGAGAGTAAAAGGCAATGGCCCGCAGGGTGTGCCAATCCTCCAGGCAGTCGAACACGTTGGGGTACTCGTTGCGCTCCAGACGCTCCGCAATGGCCGCCACATCGGCTGCAGTGAACTGGCGGGGATCCATGCCCTTGGGGAGGGCTTCTACTTTGGATCGGGCAGACATAGGCAGCCTGAACACGCTACAAGCCGATCTTAGCCTCTCGGCCCGACGCCCCCTGGCCGAAACCACGAATTTGTAGAGGTTCTACACAATGCAGGCTGGGTATCTGCCTTGCCTAGCGGAGGAGCTCGGCGTCCAAAACAGGCTCTGTCTGGGTAACGCGGTAATAGCCAGCCTGGGTGCGGACCGAGGCTTGGTAGGGGCTGGGCAAATCCAGCGAGCGCAAGGGCGGGATGTTGGTGCGCTGGTTCAGCAAAGTGGTGAAGAAGGCGGTGGTTCGCCGGGCCTGGGAGCGCACTACCTCTTCAGGGAAAACCACCGGATCCGCATCTCTGCCCCTATCCAGCAGGATCGCATCCAGGGCATCCCCCACCGGGTAAGAAGGATAGGCAATTTGGGCAAAAACAGCCCCCGCCGGGATCCCGGCGGCTAGACAGCCCAGAACAATCGCCAGGGTTAGACGCATGTGCTGTAGTTCCTCCTACGCTACTGTAGTTCGTTCCTCAACACCGGAAAAAGCAGAAGCTGGGCGTTGCCCACCAACCTTGACCCCCGGGGAGCCTACCTCTTGACCGGCAGCTAAGGCGGATTCTACCCGAAAGACTTCGGTTGACAACGGTTGCAGCCCCCAACATGACACGGGATCCCCCTGCCGACTAGGATCGGGATGCACTGTTTGAGAACCGTTGCCTGTGAGTGTTCGCGTTCGCCTTGCCCCTAGCCCAACTGGCAACTTGCACATCGGCACCGCCCGGACGGCGGTGTTTAACTGGCTCTACGCTCGCCGCCACGGTGGCCAGTTCATTTTGCGCATCGAAGACACCGACCGCGAGCGCTCTTCCCCCCGCTACACCCGCAACATCTTAGCAGGGCTAGCCTGGCTGGGACTGGATTGGGATGAGGGGCCCATCTACCAGTCCAACCGCATCGCGCGCTACCAAGCGGTGGTGCAGCAGCTTTTGGACCAGGGGCTGGCTTACCGCTGCTATGTCAGCGAGGTGGAGCTAGAAGCAATGCGCGCTGCGCAGAAGGCCGCCGGCAAGGCTCCCCGCTACGATAACCGCCACCGCTTTCTCACTGAGGAGCAGCGACGGGCCTATGAAGCCGAGGGTCGGCAGCCGGTGATCCGTTTCAAGATCGAGGAGCCCCTGGAGGTGTCGTGGGTGGATCTTATCCGCGGCCCCATTACCTGGAACACCCAGGATTTGGGGGGAGACATGGTGATCGCGCGGGCGGATGGCTACCCTCTCTACAACCTGGCAGTGGTGGTGGACGACATCGACATGGGCATCACCCATGTCATCCGTGGCGAAGACCATATCGGCAACACGCCTAAGCAGATCTTGCTCTACCGCGCTCTGGGTCATGAACCGCCGCAGTTTGCCCATTCTCCCCTGATCCTGAATCCAGAAGGGAAGAAGCTCTCCAAGCGGGATGGGGCGACCTCGGTGGCGGAGTTTCAGCAGATGGGCTTCTTGCCGGAAGCTCTCAAGAATTACTTGGCTTTGCTCAGTTGGTCGCCTCCCGATGGGGAAGAGATCTTCTCGTTGGAAAAGGCGGCTACGATGTTTGACTTCGACCGGGTCAACCGGGCTGCCGCTCGTTTTGATTGGGACAAGCTCAACTGGATCAACAGCCAGTACATCAAGCAGCTCTCCCCGGCAGAATTGGTGGAGCGGCTGACACCCTTTTGGCAGGCGGCGGGGTTTGACCTGGGATCCGTGCCGGATCCCACTTGGCTGGAAGAGGTGGCCTGCCTAATCGCCGAGGGCATCGACCGCCTGACGGAGGCTCCTCCCCTGAGCCGCTTTTTGTTTCAAGAGCCCCTCAGCTACTCGTTGCCGGCTCTGGAACAGTTGCGCCTGCCGGGGGTGGCGGAAGCGATGGCCGCCATGGCCACCACGTTGGCTGCTGCTGAGTTGCCCCAGCCAGTTTCCGCGGACAGCCTAAAACCGCTGGTGGAAGAGGTGGCCAAAAGCCAGGGGATGAAAAAGGGCCTGCTGCTGAAAAGCTTGCGGGCCGCCCTGACAGGGGATCTGCAGGGGCCGGATTTGATGGCCTCTTTTGCGCTGTTGCAGCGGCGGGGCTGGGCTTTGGGGCGGCTGGAGGCGGTGCAGAAGGTGGTTGCCTGAGTTCAGGCTGTTGGAGTTGACTTTTCTATTGCTTGCTGCTATGCCTTTGCAGGCTTTTGTCGATCCGGATTCCACTTTCTTGATCCAGCTTCAGGCTGCCAACCAAATCGTTCAGGAACTGGTGCTGCTCTCTTCGCAAGAGGCTTCAGAAGCGGCGGAGCCGGAGGTGTGGGAGCAAGGCCTGCTCAAGTTGGCTCAAACCCTAGTGCACCAGATGGTGAGCCGCCTGGGCGTGGCCTCCGCTCGCCTCTGGTTTTTCGACCCGCAAGAGGGTTGCTTTCGGTCGGTGGCCCATGCTGGCCTGCTCAGCCCTGCCCACGCCCAAATTGAGCGAATCTACCCCGATGACAGCCCTATGGGGCGTGTGGTCCAGCAAGGGTTGCCCCTCTTGAGCAACAACCCGGATCAAGAGGTCTGGATGCCTGCCCCGGAGTGGGTGAGGGCCAATGGCCTGCGGGGCTTTGTCGCCTACCCAATTAACCGCGGGGAGGAGCGGCTGGGCGCTTTGGCTCTGCTGAGCCGGACACCCTTGGAGGCCAGCTTTGTAGAAGTAGTGAAGTTTCTTTGTTCCTATACGGCCAGCGCCATTATCAATGCCAAGCTGCTGGAGCGCAGCCGCCGACAGGCGGTGCGGGAGGCGTTGCTCAACCGCATCACCAGCACTGTCCACCGCTTTCTGCAGTGGGATCAAATCGTCAGCACTGCCCTGAAGGAGCTGCAGCACGCCTTTCTCTCGAAAGGGGTGAAGGGGCTGAGCCGCTGTTGTTTTTACAGTATCAACCCGGATCAGGAGACGGTTCAGGTCACCCACGAGGCCCTAAGCCCTGGGCTGGCCCCGTCCCTGGGGCAGGTGTACCGGATCCAAGACTTTGGCTCGCTGTGCGAGCGGTTGCAGGAGGGGCAGGTGGTGCAAATAGCCCTGCATATGCAGCCGGCTCAGGAACATCTGTTGCCGCCGCAGGGACTGGCCGCTTTCCAGGCGCTACAGGCTCGCTCGGCGGTGCTGATCCCGTTGCAAGCGGTGGGCTCAGCAGGAGCCGGGCTGGGGGAAGCCGGCGGCAGGGATCCGCAGACGGGCCGATCCGACTTGGCTGCTGCGCCAGGGGGGATGATCGGGCTGCTGGGGGTATACCTAACTACACCCCACCCCTGGCAGCCGGAGGAGATTGACCTGTTGCGCTCGGTGGCCTACCAACTGGCGATTGCCCTAACTCGTTCCAGCCTGTTTGAGCGGGCCCATCGGCAGGCGGAACGGCTGGCGCTGTTGCACTCGATCACAGCGGCAATTCGCTCCAGCCTGGAGCCCACCACTCTCTTCCACGCGATTACCCAGCAGATTGGTGCGGCTTTTCAGGCGGATGTGTGTATCTTGGCCCTTTGGCAGCCGGAACAGGAGATGCTGCATCCTGTGGGCATCTATGCGCCGGAGCTCACCCCTGCCGTGCGCGTGAGCGGGACGGAGCCCTTGCTGGATGCCCCGCTGACGGGATCCCTCCAGAAGCCCTGGCCGGAGCCGGGGATCCCGCCGGAATTGTCGGAAACGGTTCAGGCCAAGTTGCGCTTGGCAGCCAGCCTGCTGACCACCTTGAAGGAGCCGGTGGTGGTGCCGGATGACTTGAAGCCGCAGCGGCAGGGAAGCGGGCTGTTGTGGGTGCCTTTGTTTGCCTCTGACCAGCCGCAGCGACAACAGGAAGTGTTGGGGGGTATTGCCCTGCTGCGCTACCCTCACGGCGGATCCCCCTGGCAGCCGGAGGATCTGGAGTTGGCGGAAGCCGTGGCCGAGCAGGCGGGGATCGCCCTCCAACAGGCGCAACTTTACGAGCAAACCCGCATCTCGGCCCAGCGGGAAAGCTTGTTGCGCCAGGTCGCCCAGCGCCTCAGCGGCACCTATGATCCCCACCAAGTGGTAGAGATTGCCCTCGAGGGCATGGCGGAAGTTTTGCAGGTCGATCGCTGTACTTTTGTGGCGCCGCGGAGCGGCTATGGGCCGAGCGCCCAACAGCCTGCAGCGGCTCCAGAACCCCTCGCCATTCTTCAGGAATACCGCCGTCAGCCGGGGATCCCTTCCCAGGTGGGGCAGACGTTGACCCCTGAGCTGAGCCAGCTCATTTGGGTAAGTTGCTACACCCATCTGGACACGCTGCTGATCCCCGATGTCCAAACCTTTCCGCTGCCCCTTCCCACCCGCCAGACGCTGTTGCAGAAGGGCATCCGCTCCCTACTGTGTGTACCTCTGGTTACCGATGCCAACCAGATTGCGGGTGTGCTCTGCGCCTCCATTCCGCCCCTGGCGACGGCAGGCCGGAAGCCTCCAACTGCCGATACTGCCCCCGAAGCCGCCGGATTTGCCCCTGCAGATAGGGACTTGGTGGAAGCGCTGGCGGACATTGCGGCAGTGGCGCTGCAGCGGGCCTCCTTCTACGAGCAGGTTCGCCGTCAAGAGGCGACGGCAGCAGCCTTGCAAGGGCTGACCGAGGGGCGAGAGGCGGAAAGTCGTCGCCTGGCCGCCGATCTGCACGATCAGACCCTAGCGGATCTGGGAGCTCTGTCTCGTCAGATTCAGGAGCTCGCCGGCGATCCGACCCTCAGCCCTGCCGGCCAGGCTCAACTACGCGTCATGAGCGTCCAACTGCAGGAGACCATGGCCGAGTTGCGGGGGATCGTCGAGGATCTGCAGCCGCTGGCCATGCGGGCTTTTAACCTGGGCCCGGCTCTGCGCAGCCTTCTGGAACGGGCGGCCCAGCGTTCTCCTCACCCGCTTCTCACCCGCTTCGACAACCGCGCCGATGGCCTGCTCTCCCGTCTCAGCCCTGCCTGCCAAAGCAACATCTTTCGGATCGTGCAGGAGGCGCTGAACAACATCGTCAAACACGCAGGGGCACGGCGCATCGACATCACCATTCAGCCCAAGGTTCAAGCCGGTAGCGGCGCAGAGGAGCCTTCTGTCAATCCCGAAGCCCCTTACACCCACCTGGAGCTGAAGATCATCGACGATGGCCGTGGCATGCCGGAGTTCAACGGTGGGATCGATCCCGATCAGAAACCTGGCCACGGCCATGGATTGCTCAACATGCGCTACCGAGCCGAGCTAATCGGGGCAACCATCACCTGGCGCAACCGCCGCTTGGGTAGCGGCACAGTGGTGGAGCTGCAGATCCCTTTGCCCCCCCCTTCCTAAGCTTGCCCGGAGAACCCCCGCAGAACCTCCTCGGGATGGCAGTTTGCCTCAGGGATCCAGTCTCGTCGCCTTTGCCCCCGTCGTTCGGCAGGGAGCAACCCGCCCCTCAAGGCCGGGGAACCGCAGCGGCATGCCGGTTGGAGTCCAGAAATGCAAGGGCGCCACGCGCAAGATGGATGGCCTCATGCCTCGGTTCGCCGACCGACCACAGCGTAAAAGGGATCCCCGCCGGCCAAAAGGGCAAGCCAACCCAGGGGAGCAGGCCGCTGGATCACCTCGACGATCTCGAATCCCAGCACCGACTCAAAATAGCGCTTGACCAGCTCCACCCGCTCTGCTTCCGAGCCATCCCGCCAGGCCTGGATGGCCTTCTGGAAAAACATGCGATTGGAGAAGCTGACAATGAAAAGGCCCTGGGGCTTGAGGATGCGATGCACCTCGGCAAACACCTGCTCCGGCTGCTGCAGGTATTGCACCGAAACCGCGTTCAGCGCTGCATCAAAAGTGCAGTCCGGGAAGGGCAGAAGCGGGTTTTGGTTGAGGTTCTGGACGAAGAAATGGTCAAGCCGGGGGTTGGCGGCCAGTTCCTGAGCATTCATCCCATGCCCTTCCACATGGGCAAAGTTCATCTCCGGCGGCAGGTGGGAAACCCAACTGCTCATTAGATCGAGAATGCGGCTCTGAGGCCGCAAATACTCGCGGTAGAGATCGGTGAGCTGGCCGATGAAGCCGGCATCCACATGGGTTACGAAGCGGGGATAGTCGTAAAAGAGGGCATCGTCGCTGGGATCCAACTTGGAGCGCTGCCAATCTTCAAGAACCGCCATGGCCAAAATCTGTTGCAAAGCTTAATCAAAGCTAACATTCTGGAACTCCCTCGAGGGGAGCAGGCGTGATAGCGTAGCAGGGCGACGGTGGCCATTTTCCGAGGGACTTCTTGCCGTGATGTCTGCCTCTTACGCTTCCGCTACAGCTCGCTCCTCTTCTGCCGCTGGCTTTGACCTGCGCGACTATGTAACCGAACTGCAGCTCCACATGGCCCTGCAGGCCCGCAGCCTCACCCCTCCTCTACATCTCTCGCCAGCAAAGGACAGCCCTCTGGCCCTAGTGCAGCAAGCGCAGGCAGAGCTAGAGAAGTCCGTCTCCCGCCAGTGGCTTTGAGGGGCACAGCCTGGGCAAAATGCTCAGGCCAAACTCTTGCGCAGCACCCCCTGCACCAGCAGCACTGACACCACCACAAACCCTGTCAAGAGCCCCAGGGATCCCGCCAGGGTGAGTTCGCCCCAGGGGGCCTGCAGCACCACATCGGCAAAGCTCCAGGTGCTGCTGCGATAGACGTGGCGAATCGGCTCGATGGCAAAGGTGAGCGGGTTGAGGCTGGCCACCCAGCGAAGCCAGGTGGGCATAAAGCTGAGGGGAGCCAAAGCGGTGCTGGAAAAGATCAGCGGCAGATTCACCAAAAAGATAAAGGCCAGCAACTGCTGGTGCCCCGGCATGGCAAAGGCCAGGCCCAAGCTCAGGGCGGTGAAACCCAAGACCAACAGGCCCACGATCAACGCCACCACCGCCAAGCCCGGCCCGTCCGGGATCCCGCCGCCGAGGACGTAGTCTGCCCCCACGATCACCGCCGTCTGCAGCAGCGCCAAGCTGACGATGAACAGGCTAGAGGCCAGCACAATGGAAAAGCGAGAGGTGAGGGGAGCCACCAGCAATCGGTTTAAAAATCCGAACTCCCGGTCGAAAATCACCGGCACACCGGCGTTCAAGGCCCCGCCAAAGGCCGTAAACACGATCACGCCTGCCCCCAAAAACTGGGTGTAGTTTTGTCCGGCCCCGAAAATGCCGGCAGGGGCATTCTGGAACAAGGCCCCGAACAAAATCAGCCAGAGCAGCGGCTGGATGATGCCGACCAGCAGGGTGGCGGGGCGACGCTGCAATTGGATAAACAAGCGGCGGGCGAGGGCAAAGGTCTCCTGCCAAAAGTCGGCTGTAAATAGAGGAATCGGGTTGGATTGGATGGGGGAAGCGGCAGAGGTCATACCAAGGCTCCTGCAATGTTGCGATCAATAATCATCAATGCAATCTTCAATCGATCAATCAATATCAATGGAACTTTGTACATATCAGCTTGTAATCAGTATGGCTCAATTGGGGAGTTAGGGATCGACGTGGGGAACCGTTGCATTGCTCTTGAAAATGAAGTTACTTTTTCTTTTTGCCCAGGTTGGCTTCGGCGGCAGCCAGCTCCGCATCCAGGAGGGTTTGCCCGGTTGCCGCCAAATACACGTCATCCAAGCTGGGGCGAGATTGGCTGCTGCTAAACACCTCCAGCCCATGGGCCTCGAGGTGGGCGCGGATCTGGCTGAGGGGATCCTCCCCGTTGCGCTGCACCACCAGGTTGAGGGCGTTGCCCTGGGCGCTGTTGATCACCACTTTTTGGACAAAGGGCAGGGATCCCAGCAGTTCGGCCCCCCGTTGGGCCAGTTCTGGCGGCGCAAACTCCTGCAGCTTGACGGTGATGCGCTCGCCGCCGACGCGGGCTTTTAGCTCTTCTGGGGTGCCTTCGGCAATCACCTTGCCGCGGTCGATGATGGCCACCCGGTCGGCCAATAGGTCGATCTCCTCCAGGTAATGGCTGCTGAGCACCACTGTAACGCCGGTGTTCTTGAGCTGGCGCAGGAAGTCCCAGATGGCCTGCCGGCTGGGAACGTCTAGGCCCACCGTGGGCTCGTCCAAAACCAACACCTGGGGCTGGTGCAGCAGTCCTGCCGCCAGATCGAGGCGTTTGCGCAAGCCGCCGGAGTAGGTGCCGATGCGTTGGTCGGCCCGGTCGGCCAGCCCCAGTAATTCGAGGACGGTGGCAATCCGCTCTTGGGCCAAGGGCCGCGGCAGGTGGTAGAGATCGGCCTGCAACTGCAACAATTCTCGCCCCGTCAGCACCTTATCCAAAGCCACCTCCTGGGCAACAAAGCCCAGCTTTTCGCGTACTGCCTTGGGATTTTCGTTGACGGGGATCCCGCACACCTCGATCCGGCCTGCGTCGGGGCGCAGCAGGGTGCACAGGCAGTGCAGGGTGGTGGTTTTGCCGGCGCCGTTGGGGCCGAGAATGCCGTAGATCTGGCCGGGCTCTACTTGGAAGGAGACATCGGCCACGGCCACTGTGGAGCCGTAGCGCTTCTGGAGTTGTTCTACCAAGACTGCAGGGGTATCTGACATGGGCATCCACCTTTCGCTTCCTCTAAGCTATCAAGCCGGCTCAGGAGAAAGGAGTAGCGATTCCCTCAATTCCTCCCTCCCTATCGCCGACTCATGGCTCCCAACCCCATAGGGATGGTGGGATCCAAACCGAAGCTCAGGATATAGTGGTTCAGGCAACGCTGGGGGGCTGCAGGTGGATTTTCGCCGATTTCCCGCTCAGCCCGGTCGCCAATCTCTGTTGTGGGGAGAAGATGAATGGTGAAGCCAAAGCTTGCCTGCCGGCCTGCGCATCCCACCTGTGCGGGCCCGACTTCCCCTGTTCAATCTCTTATCCCAAATCTCGTCAAACCTAGACTGGGATCTTTGGCAGCTGGGGCGATCTTGGCGCTCGGCCTGGTCGGCTGTGGCGAGGCGACAACGCCGCTTAGCCCGCTGGAAAATGCCTTTCTGCGGGCCGACGACTTTGAAATTACAGGGGGATCCGCGACAGCGGGCGCGGTGGGGCCCTACTTGCAGTTCAACGTGCGGCGGCAGCGGGACAACCAGATCTTGAATCGCCCCTTCAACGTCTATGTGGAGAATGCGGGGCTGGCGGAAGGGCGACCTCCTCTAGTCGATAACCAAAACCGTCCCATCCTGCTCCAGCGCTCAGTGGCCTTTTTGGGCAATGGCCTGGATCTAAACAGGGATAGCCAGCCGGATCCACCTCCCCAGGATCCCCCCAGCCTTGACAGCGGCCCCTTGCTGCCCTACGCGCCCCCCAACAACTGGCAAAGCCGGGCCGTCCTCGCCTACGTCCCCGGCCAGGCCAACATCCCTGGACGTGGCCCTAGCGACCGCTTTGGTATCTACTTCTCTTCCCTCTTGCCCTACAGGGGTCAGCTTCGCTTTCGCATCCGCGACGAGCTGGGCAATGCCCCTGCCCGCCTCTTTGAGATTACTTATCCCCCAGCACCCAGCCGGGCCAATGTCACTGTCACCTTGACCAACGTCAGCGCCAGCGCCCAGGAACCCGTGCTCATTGCCATCTGCAACCAGTTGGGAGCTGCTGCCGTGGTGGGCCTGCGGAGCGGCACCTTTACCGAGCTGGTGGATCTTTTGCCGGCCCCCAGCTTGCCGGTGGATCCCAATTTGAGCGAGCCCATCCGCTACGTGGCCGAGGCCTATCAGTTCAACCGAGAGCGAGCTGTTATCCGCGTCTCCCAGAATCCTGAGGATCCCAGCCGCATGAGCGTCCCCCTCTTGGGATCCGAGGGCGCAACCGGCAGGGCAGATTTAACCCTGGTGAGCTCCACCGATGACCGGCTCACCTGCTTCAACGACCGGCTCTCCGATCTGCGAAATACATTTTCCGACTTCTTCAGATAACAGTTAATGGCAGTTCTCCACATGGCCGGTTGGCGGCAAGCGAAGCCAGCGCCAGCTGAGGCATACCCTCTGGTTGTCCCAGATCGTCCAAAGTCTGCCGAAGAAGCTGGCAGAAAAACTGGAAAAATCTGTTCGTAGCGAGCCTTTTTTGGCTTTCTTCGCTTATCCGATTGTCCTATCGGCAAAATCCAGCTTGACTTGGGGCTGACCCCTTTTCCTGCCGGATTGGATTGCGATATGCTAGTTTCCCAACTCTAAAGCGTGATTCATTCCAAGCCGTTTTTCCCCATGAATCCCCATCGCTCCCAGGTCTCGGTTCCCATCCTGCAGGAAAGCTGGCACTTTCAAGAGCGGGATGCCTGTGGCGTTGGGTTTTTGGTGGATCGCCAGGGGAGAGCCAGCCACGAGCTGCTGCAAAAAACCCTCCAAGCTCTCGCCTGCATGGAGCACCGCGGCGGCTGCGGCGGCGACAACCAAAGCGGCGATGGGGCCGGCATTGCCACAGCCATTCCCTGGCAACTGCTGCAGGCAGAGAGGGACGAGATCCGGGCTTGGGATCCCGGCCGCAGCGCGGTGGGCATGGTGTTTTTGCCTCAGGCTCCCGCCGAGTGCCAGGCGGTACGCCAGCTTATCGACGACTACTTGGCCACCAGCGAGTGGGGGCGGCCCCTCTGGCGCCAGGTGCCGGTCAATCCGGAGTGCCTGGGGCCGATGGCGCGGCAAACCCTGCCTTCTATCTGGCAGATGCTTCTCACCCATCCCAGGCTGGCGGGAGATGAGCTGGAGCGGCAGCTCTATCTGCTGCGGCGGCGTCTGCGGCGGCAGGTGGAAAGCCGGTTTGGCTTTTATTCCATCTATTTTGCTTCTCTCTCCTGCCGGCTGATTGTCTACAAAGGCATGGTGCAATCGGCGGTGCTGGGCCAGTTTTACCGCGATCTGCACAACCCCCTCTACACCACCGCCTACGCCACCTATCACCGCCGCTTCAGCACCAACACCTTGCCCCGCTGGTCGCTGGCCCAGCCCTTCCGCTACCTCTGCCACAACGGCGAGATCAACACGTATCTCGGCAACGTCAACTGGATGGCTGCCCGCGAGCCCACCCTGGCCCATCCCCTCTGGGGCGAGGCCATCGAGGAGCTCAAACCCGTCATCGATCCCGGCAGCAGCGACTCAGCGGGCCTGGACGCGGTCTTTGAGCTCTTGATCGCGTCGGGCTACTCCAGCCAGCAGGCGATGATGGCGCTGATCCCGGAGGCCTACCGCCACCAGCCGGAGCTGCAAGATCGCCCGGAAGTGGTGGACTTCTACGAGTTCTTCGCCGGCCTGCAGGAAGCGTGGGACGGGCCGGCTATGGTGGTCTTCTGCGACGGCAAAACCATTGGCGCCACCCTGGATCGCAACGGCTTGCGCCCGGCCCGCTATGCCCTCAGCCGCGATGGGTTGCTGGTGGTGGCTTCAGAGGCCGGGGTGGTTTCCCTGCCGGAAGCCGAGATCCTAGAAAAGGGGCGGCTGGGGCCAGGGCAGATGCTGACGGTGGATCTGCAAAGTGGCCAGCTTTACAAAAACTGGGAGATCAAAACCCAGGTGGCAGCTCAGCACCCCTATGGGGAGTGGTTAAGGGCTCACCGCGTTCAGCTGGCTAGCCAAGACTTTGAGAACGCCCCGCAGCTTACCGAAGAGCAGCTGCTCCAACTGCAAACTGCCTGCGGCTACTCCTCGGAAGATGTGGAGATGATCATCGAGGAAATGGCCGCCACAGGCAAAGAGCCGGTTTTCAGCATGGGGGACGACGCGCCGCTGGCAGTGCTCTCCACCCAGCCCCACCCCCTTTACGACTACTTCAAGCAGCGCTTTGCCCAGGTAACCAACCCGGCTATTGATCCCCTGCGGGAGAGCCTGGTGATGTCTTTGGAGGTGTACCTGGGATCCAAAGGCAACCTGCTGGAGATTCGCCCAGAGCATGCCCGTCTGCTGCACTTGCGCAGCCCGGTGCTCAACGAGGCGGAGCTGGCCGCCCTGCAGCAGACGCCTTTTCCCTGCCGCACGCTGCCGATCCTCTACCCGGTGGCCGCTGGGCCAGCAGGGCTGGCCGCCCAGGTGCAAGCCCTCTGTCAAGAGGCGGCGCAAGCGGTGCGGGAGGGAGCAGAGATCTTAATCCTCTCGGATCGCGGCCTGAGCGCCGAGCAGGCCTTGATCCCGCCTCTGCTGGCCGTGGGGGCCATCCACCATCACCTCATCCAGGAGGGGCTGCGCCTGCGCGCTTCCCTGGTGGTGGAGACAGCCCAGTGCTGGAGTACCCACCACTTTGCCTGTCTAATTGGCTACGGGGCCAGCGCCGTCTGTCCCTACCTGGCCTATGAGGCGGTGCGCCAGTGGTGGCACAAGCCCAAGACGCAAACCCAAATGGCCGCCGGCAAGCTGCCCCAGCTCTCTCTGGCCGAAGCTCAACTGAAGTACCGGGCAGCTATCGAGGCGGGCTTGCTCAAGATCCTCTCCAAGATGGGCATTTCCCTCCTCTCCAGCTACCACGGGGCCCAGATCTTCGAGGCCATCGGCCTCAGCCAAGAGGTGATCGATCTGGCCTTCCGCGGCACGGTGTCGCGGGTGGGGGGGATGACGCTGGCGGATCTGGCCCGCGAGGGCATGGCCAATCACCAGCGAGCCTTCCCCCAGCTCACCTCGAAAAAGCTGGAGAACTTTGGCTTCATTCAAGCGCGGCCCAAGGGGGAATACCACATCAACAGCCCGGAGATGGCCAAGCTGCTCCACAAGGCCATTGCCTCAGGCCAGCCCGACCACTACGAGATCTACCGGACCTATCTGCGGGGCCGCACCCCCACAGCCTTGCGGGATCTGCTGGACTTTCGCAGCGACCGGGATCCCATTCCCCTGGAGGAGGTGGAGCCGGCCACCGAGATCTTCAAGCGCTTTGCCACGGGGGGAATGTCGCTGGGGGCCCTCAGCCGCGAGGCCCACGAGACCCTGGCCATTGCCATGAACCGCATCGGCGGCAAGTCCAACTCCGGCGAAGGCGGGGAAGATCCGGAGCGCTACATCCCCATCACCGATGTAACACCCGAGGGGACCTCGGCGCGCTTTCCTCACCTTAAGGGCCTGCGCATGGGGGACAACGCCAGCTCGGCGGTGAAGCAGGTGGCTTCGGGCCGCTTTGGCGTGACGCCGGAGTACCTGCTCAACGCGCGGCAAATCGAGATCAAAATTGCCCAGGGGGCCAAGCCGGGCGAAGGCGGACAACTGCCCGGCAAAAAGGTCAGCCCCTACATCGCCAAGCTGCGCCGCTCCAAGCCGGGGGTGACCCTGATCTCGCCGCCGCCCCACCACGACATCTACTCGATTGAGGATCTGGCGCAGTTGATCTTCGATTTGCACCAGGTTAACCCGCAGGCGCAGGTGTCGGTGAAGCTGGTGGCGGAGGTGGGCATCGGCACCGTGGCGGCGGGAGTGGCCAAGGCCAATGCCGACATCATCCAGATCTCCGGCCACGAGGGGGGCACAGGGGCCTCTCCCCTGAGCTCCATCAAACACGCAGGCTCACCCTGGGAGCTGGGCCTGGTGGAGGTGCATCATGCTCTCTTGGAAAACGGCCTGCGGCAGCGGGTAATTCTGCGGGTGGACGGCGGCATTCGCACCGGCTGGGAAGTGGTGATGGCGGCCATGCTGGGGGCAGAGGAGTTCGGCTTCGGGACAGTAGCCATGATTGCCGAGGGGTGCATCATGGCGCGGGTGTGCCACACCAACAACTGCCCGGTGGGGGTGACCAGCCAAAAGGAAGAGCTGCGCAAGCGCTTCCCTGGCACTCCGGACCAGGTGGTGACCTTCTTCGCCTTTGTGGCCGAGGAAGTGCGCCAGATCCTGGCCCGGCTGGGCTACCGCTCCCTGGAGGAGGTAATTGGGCGGGTGGATCTGCTCTGCCCCCGCGCCGATGTGGCTTTGGCGAAAACCCAGTCCTTGAATTTGGAGTGTCTGCTGCGAACTCCGCCGGGCTTTGATCCCCACAAGCGCCCAGAGTGGCTGGAGCACGAGCCGGTGCACTCCAATGGCCCGGTGCTGGATGACGCCATCTTGGCCCGGCCCGAGGTGCAAAAGGCCATCGAGACCTGCGGCGCGGCCATGCTGGAGCTGCCCATCGCCAACACCGACCGCTGCGTGGGCGGGCGCATTGCCGGCACCCTGGCTCGGCTGTATGGGGATACCGGCTTTGTCCGACAAGGGGGGCTGTTGGATCTGCGCTTTGTGGGCACAGCCGGCCAGAGCTTTGGGGCCTTTACCCTGGCGGGCATGCGCCTGACCCTGACGGGAGAAGCCAACGACTACGTGGGCAAGAGCATGTGCGGCGGTGAAATTGTCATTCTGGCTCCCCCAGAAGCCCCGCGGGATCCGGCGGAAAATGTAATCCTGGGCAACACCTGTCTGTACGGGGCCACGGGCGGATCCCTGTTTGCCAACGGCCAGGCGGGGGAGCGCTTTGCCGTGCGCAACTCCGGCGCCCAGGCGGTGATCGAGGGATCCGGCGACCACTGCTGCGAGTACATGACCGGCGGTGTGGTGGTGGTGCTGGGGCGGGTGGGCCGCAACCTGGGGGCGGGCATGACCGGCGGCCTGGCCTACGTGCTCGATGAAGAGGGCAACTTCCCCGCCAAGGTCAACGGCGAGATCGTGCGCATCCAGCGGATACAGACGGCGGCGGCGGAAGCGCAACTGAAGGGCCTGATCCAAGAGCACTACCGCCGCACCCATTCCCCCAAAGCCGAGCGCATCCTGCAGAACTGGGAGCGCTACCTGCCTCTGTTTTGGCAGGTGATCCCTCCTTCGGAGGAGGGGAGTGAGCTGACGGATCCGGCGCGATCCCAGCCGGCGGCGGTGCAGTCGTAGGGGGTTGTGGGGCCTGTCGGTAACACTTCTTATCCCCCCGCCGGCCACAAGGGCTGGTAAACTGCGAGAGTATACTGGCCTTTTCATCCTGTAACCCCTATGAGTTCCACTTTGCGAGCTGCCCAAACCCAGGCGCGAGTGCCCACCGAGACCATCCTGACGCCGCGCTTCTACACTACCGACTTCGAGGCCATCGGCAAGATGGGGTTAGGCGATCGAGAGGCCGACTTCCGGGCCATCTTGGAGGAGTTTCGCGCCGACTACAACCGCCACCACTTCGTCCGCGGCGAGGAGTTCAACCAAGATTGGGAAAGCCGGCTCGATCCGGAGGCGCGGCGGCTGTTTGTGGAGTTTTTGGAGCGCTCCTGCACGGCGGAGTTCTCCGGCTTCCTCCTCTACAAGGAGCTATCCCGCAGGCTGAAGGAGACCAACCCGGTCTTGGCTGAGTGCTTTGCCCTGATGAGCCGCGATGAAGCTCGCCATGCCGGCTTCCTCAACCGCGCCATGGGCGATTTCAACATGGCCTTTGACTTGGGCTTTTTGACCAAGCACAAGTCCTACACTTACTTTGCGCCCCGCTTTATCTTCTACGCCACCTATCTCTCCGAAAAGATCGGCTACTGGCGCTACATTCTCATCTACCGCCACCTGGAGGCTCACCCCGAAAACCGCGTTTACCCAATCTTCAACTTCTTCAAGAACTGGTGCCAGGACGAGAACCGCCACGGCGATTTCTTTGCCCTCATGCTCCTGAGCCAGCCGCGGCTGCTCGAGGGGTGGGTGGCGGAGCTGTGGTGTCGCTTCTTCCTGCTGTCGGTGTTTGCCACCATGTACCTCAACGACGTGGGCGAGCGCCCAGGTTTCTACCGCCTCCTGGGCCTGGATCCGCACACCTACGACATGGAGGTGATCTACAAGACCAACCGCGAGGCGGCCAAGGTCTTCCCGGTGGTGCTGGATGTGGAGAACCCCGAGTTTGTGCGCCGGCTGCAGAAGTGCGTGGCCAACAACGCCAAGTTGAGGGAGATTGCCCGCGGAGCTGGGCCCTTCAAGAGCCTGCGCAAGCTGCCTCTTTACCTCAACAACGCCTACCAGTTCCTGCGGCTGTTCCTGCTCAAACCGCGCAAAGCTGGCTTTTACTTGTGGGAGCAGCCGGAGCCTCGGTTTGAAGGAACGGCTGTTTCCGCTTGAGCCGTTTTGACTCCAGCTCCCTATTGGTAAGCCTCGTGGGTTAGCCATGAACATCGCCGCCGAGATTACGCCCCTCTTTTTGTTGGGAACGCTGGCGTTTTTGGGTTGGGGCTTCTGGCGAGCCCGCCGGCGGGGATCCTTAGCCGTTTGGGTGTGGTTACAGGGATCCCTGCTCCTTTTGCCGTGGGTGGTCTTTCTGGGGCTGCTGTTGCTGGGGATCTACCTCAACTTCGCCGGCTTCCTGCTGCTGTTGCTGGTGTTCACGGGGCTCTACATTGCCGTGGGGCGCAAAACCCGTCAGTTGGCCCAGCAGGAGCTGCAGGCGCGGCGGCAGCAGTTGGCCCAGATGGAGGAGCGGCAGGAAATCCCCTCGGAAGGGGCTGGGGAGACGCCTGCCGAGCAGCCTTTGGTCTTGCGGGGCATCTCTGCGGAAGATTTGCAGGCCATTCAGTCCATCTTCAGCCTGGACACCTTTTTTGTGACTGAGACCATCCCCTATGGGGAGGGGGCGATCTTCAAGGGCAACCTACGGCGGGAGGCGGAGGGGGTGGTGCCGCTGCTGCAGGAAAGGCTAAGGGAGCGGCTGGGCAGCCGCTACCAACTGTTTTTGGTGGAAGATGCCTCAGAAAAGCCGGCGGTGGTGGTCTTGCCAGATGAGATTGTTAACTACCGCACCTCGAGGGGAGCCCAGATTCTGGCAGCAGGCCTAATGCTGGCTAGCTTTCTGGCCACTTTGGAGGTGGGGGCCAACCTGTTCGGCTTCCGGCTGTTGGAGGCGCCGGGGCGTTGGGTGGAGGCCCTGCCCGTGGCGGCCGGGATCTTCGCCATCTTGCTGGTGCACGAAACCGGACACCGCTGGATGGCCGGCAAGTACGGGGTGCGCCTCAGCCCTGCCTTTGTTATTCCCAGCTTGGGCATTGGCACGCTGGGATCCCTGAACCGCATCCAATCGCCGGTGCCCAGCCGCAAGGCCCTCTTCGACATTGCCTTTGCCGGCCCGGCAGCGAGCGGGATCCTGTCGCTGCTGGTGCTCTTGGCTGGCCTGAAGCTCTCCGGCTCCGAGGGTCTGTATGTGCCCACGGAGATCTTCCGCAGCTCCATCCTGGTAGGCACCCTAGCGCGGCTGGTGCTGGGATCCCAGTTGCAGGCGGAGCTGGTTCCCATTCATCCTTTTGTTGCCGTGGGCTGGATTGGCCTGGCCATCACCGCCTTGAGCTTGCTGCCGGCAGGGCAGTTGGACGGGGGTCGCATTGTGCAGGCGGTGTACGGGCGGAAGACGGCGGCCCGCGCCACGGTGATTACCCTGATTGCCCTGGCGGTGGCGGCCATCAGCAACGTCTTGGCCCTCTACTGGGCGCTGCTGATTCTCTTTATTGCCCGCGAGCCGGAGCGTCCCCCGCAGGATGAGATTACCGAGACCGACGGCCAACGGGATGCCTTGGCGTTGCTGGCCCTCTTTTTGATGGTGATGACCCTGCTGCCGATTGCCCCGGCCTTGGCAGGCTTTTTGAATTTTCCCAACGGCTAAAGATGTCGCCGCCGGGAAAGGGCTTTGGCCCCAGCCGAGAGAACCAGGAACAGCACCTGCAGCGCCTGCTGGTTCAGGCTGTCCACCATCACCAGGCGGGGCAACTGCCGGAGGCCATCTCCCTCTACCAACAGGTGTTGCAAGCCCAGCCCGCCCACCCGGAGGCGCTGCACCTCTTGGGGATCTGCCGGCAGCAGCAGGGATCCCTGGAAGAAGCCATTGCCCTGATGCAGCAGGCCTTGGCCCAGCAGCCGTGGTTTCCCGACGCCCACTACAATCTGGCAATTGTCCTCAAGCAGGTAGGCTGCCTGGAGGAGGCAAAAGCTCACCTCCAACAGGCTCTGGAGCAGGGGGGCCGGATCCGGAAGTTCTGTACCAGTTGGGGCTGGTGCTGCGGCAACAGGGGGAGTTGGAGGCGGCCCTGGTACCCCTGAAGCAGGCTCTGGAGTTGCAGCCGGACTTTGCCGATGCCGCCTACACGCTGGTCATCCTGCTGCTCGATTGTGGCCGGGAGGCGGAAGCAGCGGAGCTGTTCTACCGCCTCTGGCAGGCCGATCCCGCCGATTTGGCCGCGGCCCTGGGCTGGTGCGTCAGCCAGTTGCCTTTGCTCTACGACACCCCTGAGCAAATTGCAAGCGCCCGCCAGCGCTACCGCCAAGCGCTGGAACAGGTCAAGGCCCGCTGGGCCCAACTGCCGCGGGATCCCGCTGCTTTAGAGCGCGCTGCCGCCGGCGTCGGCTCCGTCCAACCCTTCTTTTTGCCCTACCAAGGCCAGAACGACCGCGATCTGCAGCAGCTCTACGGATCCTTGGTGGGGGAGGTGATGGCGGCCCGCTACCCCCAGCCCCCTGTTGTCCTGCGGCGAGGTCCTGGCCGGCTGCGGGTGGGCATCGTCTCCGGCCTGTTCCGGGATCACTCCGTTTGGAAGATCCTGACTCGCGGCTGGGTAGAAGCCCTGGATCGCTCCCAAGTGGCCCTCTACGGCTTCCACACCTCGGCCGTCCAAGACGAGATCACGCGCTCCCTGCCCCCTCGTTTTGAGCAGTTTGTGGCCGGATCCCGCAGCCTGGCGGAGTGGCAGGCAACCCTTCGGGAGGCGCAACTGGACGTGCTCCTCTACCCGGAGGTGGGCATCGACCCGGTCTGTGCCCAGTTGGCCGCCCTGCGTTTGGCCCCTGTGCAGGCCATGGCCTGGGGACATCCGCAAACCTCTGGCCTGCCAACAATGGATGTTTTCCTCAGCAGCGAGCTGATGGAGCCGCCGGACGGGGCCGGCCACTACACCGAGCAGCTCCTGCCCCTGCCCGGCATCGGCACCTACTACATCCCTCTGGACATTGACCCCGCCCCTGTGGACTGGCGAGCTTGGGGGGTGGATCCCGACAGGGTGCTCTACCTCTGCGCCCAATCTCTGTTCAAGTACTTGCCGCAGTACGACGAGGTGTTCCCCCGCATTGCTCGGGAAGTGGGGCGGTGTCAATTCCTGTTTTTGCGAGGCCGCCTCTCCCAAGGGATCCGCCAGCGCTTTTGGCAACGGCTGCAGCGGGCCTTTCAAGCCTACGGCCTGGCCGCTGAAGACTACGTGCTGCTGCTGCCAGAGCTCTCGCCCGCCGAATATGCCGCCTACAACGCCCTGGGGGATGTTTACCTAGACAGCATCGGCTGGTCCGGCGGCAACACCACCCTGGAAGCCCTGCCCCATGGCCTGCCCATCGTCACGCTGCCGGGATCCCTGATGCGGGGCCGCCACACCTACGCCATCCTGCGGCAGATGGGGATCTACGAGACCATCGCCTCTAGCCTAGAGGAGTACATCCAGATTGCCGTGCGGCTGGGCCTGGATGACCGCTGGCGTGAGGAAATAGGGCAGCGGGTAAAAGCCCGCCAAGAGCGCCTCTACCGGGATCCCGCTCCCACCCGCGCCCTAGAAGCGTGGCTGCAAAGTCTGAAGACCTGAAGGTTAGTTTGGGTGGCCTAGTCCGGCCCGATAGCTCTGGCGCTAACTTGGCTGGGGAAGCCCTTCTCCAGCGGGATCCCGACCTTCCAAGCGGCAGAACAATTGCCGCATCAGCAGCTCCCGTTGGCCCAAAGAGAGATGGGGGGCAAGGGCGCTGGGAAAGTGGGGCATGGCCAGGGTGACGCGATCCAGCAAGTCAGCGCGGCGGTGCTTTTGCTGGATGGCCCAGGCCCGCTGCACCAGCTCAGCAGCCGTCTCCTGTTCTAGCCCTGCCTGTTGGGCCAGCCAAGCTGTCAACTGCTCCAAATCGGGGTCGAAGCGCAGCCGGTACATATAGACCAGCATGCCGATCCCCAGCACCAGGCCTACGGCGCTGGCCACGTAGGCGGCCTTGATGGAAGTTCCCGGCAGATAGGCCACCGCCGAGACGCGCAAAATTTCGTAAGGGATGCGGATCAAGCTATAGCCGACCACATAGGTCCAGACCCAGGTGCCATCTTTGAGCTTGGGGAAGCGCCAGAACATCCCCATCAAGAGAGCAAACAGAAGCAGGTTGAGCAGGCTTTCGTAGAAAAAGATGGGGTGGAAAAACTCAAACTGGCTGTAGTCAGGCTCGCGGGCTTGGGGGGGGATATATACCCGCAAGGGCCAACTGCTGTCTGGGGGAATGGGGGCTCCATAGGCCTCAGAGTTGAAAAAATTGCCCCAGCGCCCAATGGCCTGGCCCAAGATTAGCCCCGGCGTGATCACATCGGCGTACTTCCAGCCGTTGATCCCGGTGGCGCGGCAGTAAAGGTAGAGGGCAAGTGCACCAGCCAAGATCCCACCGTGGATGATGATGCCTCCCCGCCAGATGGCAAAGGCCAGGAGGGGGTTGTCTTGGAACTCTGACCAGTGGGTGAGGACGTAGTAGAGGCGGGCGCCCAGAAATCCCGATACCACTAGCCACAGGGCCAGGATCTCGACCCGTTCGCTGGCCTCGCCTGGCTCCTTCTCCAGGTGGCGGGCCTCCGCCAAGGCTTTGGTCAAGAGCAGCCCCAGCAACACGGCAATGGCCATCAGCAGGCCGTACCAGCGCAGCCCCAGCCCACCTACGAGAGGGGTTTCGGGGGGAAAGCGGAAGACAAATTCTCCCGGTGAGCTGAAGGTAAGGCCCAGCAGCCCTGCACTCCCTAGATTCATCGACAACACCCTCTGCACCCCAAAATCCCCCCATTCATTTCCAGCAGTCGGCTTCCATCAACCTCACCTGCTAGCAGGACGAAATCCTCTCCGGGTTCTTTTCTCCAGTTTTGAGCAGCCGTTCCCGCGCCTCGATAGGGATCCATTCTCCCCAATCTTGCCGCAGCAGCGATCCCCCCAGGCTGCCCAGGCCATTCTTCTGGGGGATGTCGGCCTCCTATTCGCGCAACACGTAGCCTACCCCGCGCACCGTCTGGATCAGGCGCTTCTCCCCTGGGCCTTCGATCTTAAGACGCAAGTAGCGAATATAGACCTCGATGATGTTGGAATCGCCTGTAAAGTCATAGCCCCACACATGCTCCAAAATTTGTTGGCGTGTGAGCACCTGGCGGGGGTGTTCCATCAGGTAGCGCAACAAGTCGTATTCCTTGGCCGTCAGCTCCACCTGTCGCTCTCCCCGGCTTGCCTGGCGTGTCACCGGATCCAGCGTCAGATCCATAAACACCAACCGGCTGTCGCCAGATCCCTTGGGGGGCTGCAGATAGATCCGTATCCGCGCCAGCAACTCCTGAAGGCTAAAGGGTTTGACCACATAGTCATCTGCCCCAGCATCCAGACCTGCCACCCGATCTGCCACCTCGTCGCTGGCAGTCATCAGCACCACGGGCACGCGGTTGCCCGTCAAGCGCAACTGCCGACAAACTTCCAACCCCGAGATCCCGGGCAACATCCAGTCCAGCAGCACCAAATCGGGGTTCTGGTCGCGGGCTGCCGCCAAGGCCACCGTGCCATCGCCGACCACACTCACCCGATATCCCCTATAGGCCAGCTCGGTTTCCAGGAAACGGGCCAGTTTGGCCTCATCTTCGATCACCAGAATGTGGGCTGAGGAGGATTCCGGTTCTGGCATATTCTCTCCTCAAAAGAAAAGGCAGGAAACTTGCTCACTGCTCACCAGCATACCCTAGCCGTGGGAACTGGCGGTACTAATCAATCCATCCTGCTTCCGAAGTTGGTTTGCTAGGTGTTGCTACTGTGCCCTTTAATTCTTTAACAGGCCGTACCTGAGTTCCTATAAGGGTTTTGGCCTGTCTAAATGACTAAAGATACTCCCCTACTTAGACCTGGAAAGCGTCCAGA
Source organism: Thermostichus sp. MS-CIW-15 (assembly GCF_054060575.1). Lineage (NCBI taxonomy): Bacteria > Bacillati > Cyanobacteriota > Cyanophyceae > Thermostichales > Thermostichaceae > Thermostichus > Thermostichus sp. MS-CIW-15. The sequence goes on from NZ_JBSSDI010000021.1 coordinate 45,827, forward strand.
GAGATTGCTGCCTTGCCTCGAAAAGTAGGTATATTTGACACTCCCACCGCCTAAAGGCGGGGGATTCTTACGCAGTCCACAAAAGAACCCGTAACGGCGTTGTCAAAGCGCCTCTAGACAGTTCCTGAAGGCAAAGCCCCAAGGTTCTGCTGACTTTCTTAAGCAGGTTGGCGGCAGCATTCGCCTCAGCCCAGAGGGTCTCCACCCGTCGGGTTTTTCACCATAATTAGGTAGCTCATCTCCATCTAGGAAGCTTGCCTGCGAGCTGTACGCCTCCTCTACCTCAATAAACTCCATGCCATAATGCTGACATAATTGCGCAATACGCTCCTTGAACCGACCTGTTGGGACGAAAACAAAGTTTTGGTTATTGACCTTCCCTAAACCGCATTCTTTGTTCCAACCAAAGACTATTCTCCCAATTGAGTGGTGCAAACAGAAGTCAATGACCTTGCCCGCAGCTTTGTGGATTGCATTCTCCGGTTTCCGTAATTCGACGAAGCTTTTGCAACCAAAACCCCCGCAGCTTGTGAGTCTTGAGCCTAGCCAGCTCCTTGTTGTACCCCTGGTTAAAGGACTTGACTTTGCGGCCACCAATGATGAAGCTATGTCCTAAGTTGCTAACGCACGTAAGCCAGTTGTTGACTCCGTGGTCAATTGCTAGAGCTTTTCTCGGATCCAGCGATTGGGGTCGAGCAGGCTTGGCATAGACCCACTCCAGCTACAGACTTACAGGTCTGTTGTGCGGCGGAGACATACATTGCGATCATTGCGATGAAGTGCTTGTTTTGGGTTTTCCCCATCTCAGCGCAAAGCTCACCATAGCTTGCCCATCGCTTCGTTTTGAAATAGACTTGTCTCGCATAGTACAGGGCACAGTTGTACACCTTATTAGACTGTTGACACAAGTACTCTGATAGGGGGACTAGCTCCCTGTTCCTGACTCGAACCTGCTGACAGCCGTACTTCATCATTGTTGGCAAGCGGCATGACAACCGCAGTCTGACATGGGCAAGCGATAGTGCGAGAGGAAAGTCAACGGTACAATCACTACAACCATGGTGTGGGGCTAGCGGTTGTTCATCTCATTTTTTGGCCAAAGAGAAGGAAAAAGGTGTTGGTGGGAGAAGTCAGGAAGAGGTTGTTTGAGCTATGAAACTATATCAACGACCCCCATCATGGGTAAGCGACTAAAGTGGCTAGCGGGCTTTTCCGCCCCGCACTCAAGTGCGGGGCTACCAAGCTATCCCTTTGTGTGTAGGGGCGTCTTGACAGCGCCTTCGCGATTCCGGTTGTGGACTGCGTGAGAATTCCCCGACTTGAGTCGGGGGAGTGTCAAAAAGCACTTGGCGTGGATGCCGAGGCTTGTGTCGCCGTTTTTTAGTTAAGAAAAAGACGCGAGCTCTCGGAAAAAAGCGCGTAGAGTCGCAGAGCTCCTAGGATTGCCCCTTCCCTGGAGAGGGAGGATAAAGCAAGGCTTCCAGCTCCTGTAGAGCCTGCTCTAGATTGTCGTTGACGATCACGTAGTCGAATTCGTCTTTGGCATCCAATTCTTTGCGAGCCTGTTGCAGACGGCGTTGGATGCTGGCTTCAGAGTCTTGTCCGCGTTCGCGAATGCGGCGTTCGAGCTCTTCTAGCGAGGGAGGAGACAGGAAGATGCGAATGGCATCGGGACACTGTTGTCTCACCTGGCGGGCCCCGGCCAGTTCAATTTCCAGAAGCACATCCTGACCCTGGCTGAGTTTTTGGAACACGATCTCGCGGGGAGTGCCGTAAAAGTTACCTGCGTACTGGGCCCATTCCAACAACTCATCGGCTTCAATCAGGTTGAGGAACTCCTCGCGAGTGCGGAAGTAGTAGTTGACGCCTTCCTGTTCCCCAGGGCGGGGGGGGCGGGTGGTTACCGAGACAGAAAAGTACAGCTCAGGGTGGCGCTGGCGCAATTGGCTGACCAGAGTGCCTTTGCCCACCCCACTGGGCCCTGTCAAAACCACCAGGCGACCGCGAGTGGCAGGAGGCCGAGGGGCTTCCTGTTGCTGCAGGCACTCAGGGGGAGTTGGCGAGGAGAGCGTAGTGGAAGAAACTGCCATAGGCGGAGAGCGACAAAGGACGGCTGGACAGTTGGCTGGTTTGGTTTGTTTTAGGATATCTCACTCTCGGCCTCGCAGGCTGCTTGTGAGGCCCTTACTCAGGTTCCTCCGGCGCACCGACTTTGGCAGTAAGGAAGCGGTTGGCAACGGTTTCCGGCTGAATGGCCGAGAGGATGACGTGCCCGGAATCGGTGATGATTACGGCGCGGGTGCGGCGACCGTAGGTCGCGTCCACCAACTGGCCTCTTTCGCGGGCGTCGCTAATGATGCGTTTGATGGGAGCTGACTCAGGACTGACAATGGCGATAACGCGCCCGGCGGCGACGATATTGCCAAAGCCGATGTTGATTAGGCGAGTATCCATGGTTAATCAGCCAATCTAGCGCCTGTCCGGCCAGCAGCCTTCATCTGAATGCGCGGGACACCCCACCGTCTATACGGTGGGGAGCGATAGCGCCTAATATAACCAGCATGACCCAAGTCCTGACTATCTTCTGCAAGCTCAAGGTATCTGCCTCGCAAGCCACAAAGCTGGATGCAACTTTGGATGCCTTTGCCCAGGCCTGCCAACCAAAACACGCCAGAGAAGATAACCAACGCTCTTCAGCTTCAGTCTCTGAGCGACCGCGAAATCCATGCACGGTTTGGGCTGTCCAGCAACTTGGCTGTGCAGGTATGTAGGTCCATCCCCCCGTATACGGGGGGTGTGGAGGGCGGTTGGAGCCGGGTAGTTTACCCTTTTTCCCAAGAAAGTGCAGGTATTAGGCAGCAAGCCGTTCTATGGCTACTGGAAATGGCTTTCTGATACATTTACGCTGAACACTGCTAAGCATTACTGCTCAGCGGTGAAGCGATAGCATTCTGTCCGTTTCCGTTGTCACTACGCGATGCTGACGCGACCGCGCTACTCGGACGGAGTCCAA
>NZ_JBSSDI010000022.1:0-46900 GCF_054060575.1 Thermostichus sp. MS-CIW-15
AGTTGCTGGACAGCCCAAACCGTGCATGGATTTCGCGGTCGCTCAGAGACTGAAGCTGAAGAGCGTTGGTTATCTTCTCTGGCGTGTTTTGGTTGACAGGCCTGGGCAAAGGCATCCAAAGTTGCATCCAGCTTTGTGGCTTGCGAGGCAGATACCTTGAGCTTGCAGAAGACAGTCAGGACTTGGGTCATGCAGGTTATATTAGGCGCTATCCCTCCCCACCGTATAGACGATGGGGAATCCCGCGCGTTTTCTTGAAATAGAACTGACCGCGCGGCCACTGTCGGTGGCGGAAGCAATGCGGGAAATCCGGGATCCTGTATCGGCCATGGCCCAGAAGCTGCCGATGCTTTTGGCCGTAGAGGTGCCCAGGGGAGATTCTACTGTCTCAGAGTCGGGGGATTTCTCCTGGGAAGCGATCAACACCGCCGCTTCCCCACCCTGCCGGGCTACCGCTGGAGTGGAAGGTTCCAGCGTGGGCTGAGAGGCTTCTGCTGGGCAGGTGAAAGATGACTGCGGCGGCCTCTTGCCAGGGGAGGTTTGTGGGGCCTTGCCTGTCCTGACGGCAGGGGGTACGGGAGGAGCCTTGCCGGCGATCTTTCCCCATAAAGCCTGGAGGAGTTGCCACATGGCTAAGTTGGCTCCTGAGCGAAAGGGCAGCGAGGGATGGTGCTATCCTGCCATGCTCTGACCTGAGAATCCACCCCCTCTGCAAGCCTTGCTAGAGCAAAGTCATAACGAGTATGATTAAGGAGCTTACCTAGGGAGAGAATTCACCATGGCGCAAATTCGCGAGATTCCCTTGGCCCAAATTCGTCGCCCCTTGCCGCGGCAGACGGATCCGGAGAAGGTGCGGGCACTGATGGCTTCCATCGAAGCAATCGGGCTGCAGGAGCCGATCGAGGTTTTGGAAGTGGAGGGAGAGTACTACGGGTTCTCGGGCTGCCACCGCTACGAGGCATTTGTCCGCTTGGGTAGGGAGCGGATTCCTTGCCGGGTGCGCAAGGCAACGCCTGCCGTCTTAAGACTCCACCTAGCCTAGAAGGGATCCCTCTCTCCCAACCTATTTTTTGTCGCTCGACTCTTCCCGGGGGATGTAGCCCCGTTCGTAGGCAAAGCGCACCAGTTGGGAGCGATTTTCCAGAGAGAGCTTGCTGAGAATGTTGGTCAAGTGGGTCTGCACGGTACGCGGACTGATGAACAGCTTCTCGCCAATTTGCTTGTTGGTGAGGCCGCGGATCACTTCCCGGAACACCCGCTCTTCGGCAGGGGTGAGGGGGAGATCTGCCAAGGTGGGACGGGGGGCAGCTTCAGCTTTGGCCTGGGTCTGCTGCTGGATTAGGCGCAGAATCTCCAACTGGGTGCGGCGGGCTCGTTCGATTTGCGCCTCGATCTTGGCCACCAGCTCCAGCGGCTCGAAGGGCTTGATGATGTAGTCGTCGGCTCCCCACTCGTAGCCCTGAACGCGGTCATCCAGCTCGCTGCGAGAGGAGAGGAAGATGAAAGGAACGAGTTCGCCGCCCCGCTGTTGGCGCAGTTGGCGGCAAAACTCGAAGCCATCCATTTCCGGCATCACCACATCCGATACCACCACATCCGGCTGCTCTTGGGCAAACAGGCGCAACCCTTCTACACCCGAAGCGCCTGTACAAACCCGATAGCCGTGCTGGGTGAGGTGGCGGCTCAGCACCTTTAAGGAGAGGGGATCGTCATCTACGACCAATACGCGCTTCATGATGACCGGGGAGAGGCTGTTGAGGAATGGTTGAGGCGTAACAGAGGGATGACTTGAGGGCAGTGTTCAACCCTTGCCGCAAGATTGAAGTTTAGACAGGGATACTGGCAGTCAACTATAGATAGATCCTTGCCCCATGATAGTTTCGGAAGCGGTCTGGCTGCCGGCTCAGGCGGACTGGGCCTAAGCTCCCATCCCGGAGTAGTGTTGCAAACCCTTGCGCCACAGCCAGCGGTTGACCAGCCAAAACAGAACCAGCCAGGCCAGGCCCATGGCAAAACCGCGCGGGATATCTTGCGGGATCCCCACCCAGAGGCTGGCGGGAAAATGCACCAAGTAGGGAAAGGGCGTCCAGGCCAAGGCCTGACGCACCGCCGGCGGAAACACCTCCAGAGGGGCGATCACCCCTGAGAGAAATAGGTACACCAAAAAGTGGAATTGCTCCAAGGCCGATATTCGCTCCACCCAAAAGGCCAGCAGCGCCAGGGTGTACTGCATGAGAAAGCGCAGGGCAAACGCCAACAAAATGGCCAGGGATCCCAGCGCCACTTGTTGCCAAGACGGGATCCAAAAAGCGCGGGGGTAGAGCAGGAAAAAGAGGGCAATCAAAGCCACGGTAAAGGGGAGGCGGGCCAGGCGTTCCATCAGGTGGCTGGCCACATGGTGCCAAGCGGGATCCAGAGGCTGCAACAGAAGGGGCGAGAGTCTTCCCTCCACCACCTCCCGCTCAAAGTCCCAGATTACCCAGATGATGCTGAACTGGCGCACCAGGAACACGGCCAGGAAATAGCGGATGAACTCTAGGGAAGACAGCGAGAAATCTCCTGAACGGGCCGCCTCGCTCCAGAGCCCCATCATGATCAAGGGCAGGGATCCGGCCAAGGCCCACAGGAGCAGCTCCGCCCGGTACTCCAGCATGTAGGCGTAGTAGGCGGCAAAGAGCGCGCTCAGCTTGCGAAAAAAGGCGTTCATTGAGGTTCTGAAGGGGCAAGGGGGTACAAGGTGGGCAACAGGCTGGCCAAATTGACCACCGCCCCCACCACGACAATGGCGGGCGGCGCCGCAGGCGAGGGCTGACCGGCCAGAGACTCCAAACGGAGCAGATGAATCTCTTGCTCCGGGGTGGTGCCCCAGCGGATCAAGGCGACTGGGGTAGCGGGATCTTTTCCTCCCGCTAACAATTCGGCAGCGATGTAGCCGAGGTTGTGCATGCCCATGTAGATCACCAAGGTTTCTACGGCCTCGGCTAGGGCACGCCAATTGACCTGGGGGCGGTATTTGCCTGCCGCCTCGTGGCCAGTAACAAAAGCAACCGAGGAGCTGAGGTCGCGATGGGTGAGGGGGATCCCGGCATAGGCGCTGGCGGCCATGCCCGCTGTAATTCCCGGCACCACCTCCACCGGGATCCCGGCCTGCACCAGGGCCAGCATCTCCTCTCCCCCCCGCCCAAACATGAAGGGATCCCCGCCCTTGAGGCGCACCACCACGGCTGCCGTCTGGGCTTTCTCGATCAGCAAGGCGGTGATCTGTTCCTGAGGAAGGGTGTGGGCGCCGCAGTGTTTGCCGGCGTAGATCCGCTCTGCTGTGGGCGGGATCAAATCCAAAATGGGGGATCCCACCAGGGCATCGTAGATGACCACGTCCGCATGGGCGAGCAGGGCCTTGCCCTTCACCGTCAGCAGTCCCGGATCCCCAGGTCCTGCCCCCACCAGATACACTTTGCCCATCTCGAGTCCCAATGGTTTTCCGGAGATATCTATTCTGCTGGAACAGGACAGTTTTGACCAACCAACTCTACTTCCAGGTCAGACAGGCCGTCTGCAGGGTCTCCTGAATGGCCTGCACCAGTTGGGGATCCCGCCAGAGGGGCGGCTCCACCGTGATCTGCAACAAGGGCCATTCTCGCTGCAGCCGCTGAGCCTGTTCCTGTAAAGCGCGCAGCAGACCGCCCGGAAAGAGAAAAAACGGCAGCACCCGCAGGCGATACTGGCCGAGGCGCAGGCAATGGATTACGGCCGCTTCCAGTGTGGGGGGCTGGGCGGCAAAAGCCACATGCAAGCGGATTCCGGGCAAGCGCTGTTCCAGAGCTTGGATCCCGGCCTGGAGCTGGGCGGCAAATCCCGGCAGGCGGCTGCCATGGCCAAACAGGATCCAGCCGTGGGTCAGTTCCCCCAACCGCTGCGCCGCTGCCACCCGCGCTGCCACCAGATCAAGCAGGGCTGGATGCTGGCCAATCGGCGGTGTCAACAGCAGCTTCAGGTGCGGCCAGCGAGCTTGAACCTGCTCCAGGGCAGCCGGCAAGTCCTCCTCCACATGGGATCCCCCGCCCATAAACAGCGACAGCAGCACCACCGGCCCCTCCAGGCGGGCTGTCAGGTGTCTGTGAATCTGCTCCGCCAGGCTCAGAGGCTGACCTTCCAACTGGGCCAGCTCCACCGGTTGAGGAGCCAGCCGCTGCCGCACCCGGGCCAGCAAATCCGCCGCCGCTTGCTGGTATTCGGGATCCCGGCTGCCGTGACAAACCAAAAACACCAGCGGGGCTGAGGACATGGCAGCAGTCAGGGATCCAGACGCAACTGTTCTATTTTGCTACTTGGAAAGGTTCCGGCAACGTCTCGCGCCGCATCTGCGCGTATGATTTGATAAAGTACACACCTCCTTTTCAGACTCGTCGGCCCTTTCCCAGGATTTCATGTCATTTGAGAATCGTTCTACCACCCCCGAACTGTTGATCCATGTCTTGCGGGAGGGGTTGACCGAATCCATCCATCATTGCCAAGCGGTCGTGGCCGATAGCCGCGGGCGATCCCTGGCCATGGCCGGCAAGAGCACCACCCCTGTTTTTGCCCGTTCTGCGCTCAAACCCTTCCAAGCGCTGGCCATGCTCTCCACCGGCATCCGCGAGCGCTATCGCCTCAGCGAGAAAGACATCGCCATTATGTGCGCCTCCCATCAGGGCACCACGGCCCATGCGCGGCAGGTGTTCAGCATGCTCTGGCGGGCCGATCTGTCTCCCGATTTGCTGGTCTGCCCCACCCCACCCGGCAAGCCCAGCCCCCTCTGCCACAACTGCTCCGGCAAACATGCCGGCATGCTCCTGGCCAGCCGCGCTCAGAACTGGACTCTGCAGGACTACGCCCAGCGGCAACACCCCGTCCAGGCCCTGGTGCGGGCCAAGTTGGCCGACTTGTTGCAAATGCCCTCAGAAGAGTTTTTGTTTGCTCGTGACGACTGTGGCGTGCCCACCTACCAGCTACAACTCAACCACCTGGCTTCCCTATATGCCCAACTGACCGCCGGCGAGCGGCCGGACTTGGAGGCCATCGCCCGCGCCATGACCCACCACCCCGAAATGGTGGCTGGTGAGGGATGTTTCGACACCGAATTGATGCGGGCCACCCAGGGAGAGTTGGTCAGCAAGTCCGGCGCCGAAGGGATCCAGTGCATCGGGCGCGTCGGAGAGGGGATGGGCCTGGCCATCAAGGTACAAGACGGGGCCGCGCGGGCCAAATATGCCCTGGCCCTGCACCTGCTGCAGCGTATGGGCTGGATTCAGCCTGCTGCTGCCGAAATGTTAGGGGAGCGCTTCCTCTCCATTGGCCCTTACACCCGCCTTGAGGTGGAAGGGGAACTGCGTATGCCTTGAAGAGCCGGAGGTGGGAAGGCCTTGCACCCAAACTCTTGGTGATGCTAGTTTTCTAGAAGAAAAGGCCCAAAAACTAATGATTGAAGCCCTCTTCAAGACTCTTGACGACGAGCTAGGCAAGCTATTTGCCCTGACTAAGAAAGCAAAGGAGACCGCAGGGAAAGCCCAAGTCGCTTGTAAAGGAGGGCAAGTTCCAGCCCTGAGCCGCCAGCTACAAGGCTGTAGCTCTGTCCTCAGCGAGGCTCTTTCCCAGGTGGAGACGGTAAGACAAGCCCTTGAACAAACCCAGCAGGTTTTGGAGAGAACTTCTCTTGAAGAACTTGCTAGCGAGGTAGGAGAACGAGTCGGCCAGCCTTGGCTGCCTACGGAAAGCCCCCATGTCTTTGTAGCTTTCCCCGCCTTAGTGCGCTTTTCCAGGGAGGGAGTGCGCATAGATCGCAAGCTTCTACGCTCTCAACGGCCCAGTGCCATTGCAGAGAAGATTCTCCGAGCAAGAATGACCAAAGGGAAAGAAACTAATCCAGAGGTAGTTCTTGAACGCATCTGGAAAGCGGCAAAAATTGCAGCGGGTTACTTGAGAAAGTCAAGCGCAGAGCTGCCTCGTTCTCTTCAAGTACCTGCTCGCGATGTCTTCGAGGTGCTCCACCTCAACAACCCAGACTACACCGAAGTGGAGTTTACGCGGCATCTTTACCTCTTGGATCGAAATGGCACCAACCATGTGGAGGGCTACCGCTTGATCTTCTCCGCGTCTACAGGCACGCGCTCGGGTCGCTACTACCGCATTCGAGACGAAGCTGGGGTGGAGCACGCCTACTATCTTTTGGAGTTTGAGAAGCTATGAGCGAAGAGGGCCAGGGTCGGCTAGAGCCTGATTTGTGGCTGCGCTGTCTGGAAGAAGACTACTTGCGTTCTTTTATCCCTGAAGGTGGTGCCACTGTCAAGCTGGCCGTTGTTCCGAAAGATTCCTACTCTTGGGTGCGGAAAGCGCTGCTGGAAAAGCTTAACCAGTATTCCTTTCATATTTTTGATTTGACAGAGGAGTGCTTAAAGCTGCATTCAGTCGAACAGCTTTGGTTTGCCCTTGCTCAGAGAGTAGATTGGGAGACTTTTGCCAAAGATCTGCGCTTCAACATTCTCCAAAAAATTGGATACCCTCCCAGGCTAGATCTGCAGGACTGCACTTTAGAGCAGTTGGCCGAATTCTATCAGATTGAAGCCCGTGAGATCAAACTAGAGTTTCATCGGGAAATTAAGAGAGGTAGTTTTCTGGATTACTCACTAGCCCTTGACTTTCGCAAAGCCATAGTCCGACTTGTCTACGAACCCCTTCAAAGCCCAGGCACTCTGGAAGGTCTATGCTCTGCAATTCAAGAGTGGCTTAAAGGTACGCTGAGCTCTATCAGCCGGGTGCGTGAAGCGGCTATTTTTCGAAAGATTGACAGGACAAATGCTCGAGAGATTCTACTTTCTTTCTTAAGACTATTTACACGACGATCCGGCTTAGTAGCAGTCCTTGTCAGCTTGCTTCACTACTACGAGCGGACCCCCAGTGGACGCCCTAACTTTACCAGTCGACAAATCCTTGAGCTCTACGAGACTTTGCGTGAGTTTATCGATGCGGAGAGTGAACTAGAAAAAACTGTGTTAATTTTCTTAGCTCCTCCAGAGTTTATTGAATCTGAGCGTCTGTCTTATCATAGATATCGAGCTTTGCAAACTCGAATTGAGAATGAGGTTTCTTCTCTTCAAAAGCCTAATCCATGCACAGCTATGGTGCAGCTTCTATGAATGTAGCGATTGCAGCTAGGCGGGCCATTGAAGCCCTACGAAATGGCGTTCCTAACCGGTTCGCAGTTGCAGAACTTGGCTCTTGGCAGTGTCAGATTGAGGAGCGTTTTCAAGAGCTGTGCAAGGGTGCTAGTTCAGGCCCTGCAGGAATGCTGATAAAGGGGGATTTTGGGACAGGCAAGTCCCATCTTCTACTAACCCTGCAGGAGCGAGCAAGGAAGAATAATTTTGCCACCTCCCTAGTTGTCGTCTCCAAAGAGTTGCCCCTCGGTAACCCCAATCGCCTGATTCCCCGCCTCCTTGCCCAGGTCGAGCTCCCTGACATGGTTGAGCGTGGGATCCAAGGCATGGCAGCCCGGCTACAGTACTCCTCGCCTTCTTTACAGTACTCCTCGCCTTCTTTCCAGAAGTTCCAGCTTTGGGTTAACCAGTGGCAGTTTGGGTCAGGCTGGTGGCCGGCCACCTTGGCTCTGTACCAAAGGTTAGGAGGCGATGACGAGAAGCTAGACGCCATTGTCCGCTTTTGGGCTGGTGAGCCCACTCTGAAGTCCTCAGAGGTAAGGCGAAGCCTACGGGATCACGGCTTGGCAGGTGCTTATCCCATTGGCAAGCTACCCCCTGCAGAAAGCCTACACTGGCAGCGCCTGGCCTTCTGTGCCCAGCTATGTCGGGCCATAGGGTTTGGGGGCTTGGTGGTTTTGGTGGATGAGATTGAGCTTATTGCCCAGTACAGTCTTCTTCAGCGGGTCAAGTCGTACCGCGTTCTTGGGCACTTGTTTGGTACAACAACCCTGCCTGAAGAAATAAAGAAAGCTCCGCTGGTTTTCGTAGGAGCAGTAACCCGCGATTTCGAGAGGGTCATTCTACAAGAAAAAGGAGATTGGGAGAAAGCACCTAAGATAGCTCTCCAGAAGCATATGTCTGAGGAAGTCGTAAAGGCCGGCATGGAGGCTATTAGCCAAGCTACCCCTCTCAGTTCCTGCTTAGAAGCCCGCGAGGCCATTCAATCCATGTGGCATAGGGTAGCGGATCTCTACCAGAAAGCTTATCCCGATTGGGTACGCCCATCGCTGCCACAGCTTCCTGAGCTCTACAGCACAACCACTGTGCGGTCAATTATTCGCCGCTGGATTACGGAGTGGGATGTGCGTCGGTATTACAGCCCCGATACAGAAATTGTGATTGTAGAAGATGAGGCGATCAAGTCTACCCCAACTGAGGAGCTTCCAGAGTTGGAAGAGGACGAAGAATAAGCCCAGTCAATCCCTAACTAGCTTTGAGAGGCCTCAGCGCTGGAAAGGGTTTTGGAAAGGATTCGGGCTGGAGCTCTGGCCTTTGTTGCGGTACTTGGGGTTGATGGTTAGAGTGCCGGATCCCAGGCCTCGCTGCGCCAAAAACTCCAGGTTGCGGTGGCGCATGGTGGTGTCGTAGTCAGTTTTAACGCGATCTTCGAGGATGGCCACCTGCTGCAGCGCACTTAGCAAAATGGCAGCCGCCTGTTCGGAGGTGTAGCCATTTTGGGAGGCGTAGCGCACGGCAAACTCGTCGGCTGCCACCTGGGCCTTCTGGCCTTTCTCTGCTTTGCGCAAAAGAAACACCGCCGACGCCGCCAAGCCGGCTGCCAAGCCCACGCCCAGGTTATCCCCCATCTGCAACTCCACCAAAATGCCCATGCTGCCGGCCCCGATCAGCGCGGGATACAGCAACAGGGCCGACCAGTTATCCCCCAAGGCCAGCTCGGTGGCCATCACCGCTTCCCGCAAAAAGTAGATCTTTTGTTGGTCAGGGCTCAGCTTCTGCCAGCGGCTGAGGTCAATGGCGAAGCGGGTGTACTTCTGCCAGGGGAAGCGCCAGAGCGGCTGCACAACCCGAGATTGGTCAGGGGTGCCGATCTCGATCTGCACCTCGGGGCGGATCTCCACCGGGAGAAACTGGATCAGGCGATCGAACTCAGAGATAGTGTACATACTGGCACGGCAGAGTCGCGGCTGGAGATGGAGATCATCCCCATAGTAAGGGATCCTAGCTTTTTCTGCAGACTGGTTCCAAGAGAGGCTGTGGCGATGGGATGGCGAGAGCCGGGATCGCTCTGCACCAATCCTTATCATCAACCAGGGATCCCCCCGACTTTGTATCGGCTCTCTATCGGTAATTGACAAATTGGAGCGCCACCGGGTAATCCTGCTGCTTGAGCATTTGAATGACCGCCTGCAGCTCATCTTTGTCTTTGCCGGAAACCCGCACCAGATCCCCTTGAATGGAGGGCTGCACTTTTTTGAAGTTGTCGCGGATTTGTTTGGCAATCTGCTTGGCCAGCGCCGCATCGATGCCCTTTTTCAGCCGAACCACCTGGCGCACCCGGTTGCCGCCGGCACTCTCCGGAGGTTGAAAGTCGAAGATCTTTAGGGAGAGGCCCCGCTTGGCCGCCTTGGTGAGGAGGAGATCGCGAATGGAGTTGAGAGCCATCTCGCTGGCGGTGGTGATGGTCAGGGATCCCTCCTCCAGCTCGATTTCTGTCTGAGTATCCTTGAGGTCATAGCGCTGTTTGATCTCCCGCCGGGCTTGATCCACGGCATTCACCAGTTCCTGCCGGTCGAAGTCGCTGACGATATCGAATGAGTAGGTAGAGGCCATAAACTGTATCTTCGCTACCGCTCCGTATCTTAAGCCCTCAGGCCAAGCAGGGATCCCCAACCCCCAAAGAAGCTACAACAGGTAAAGGGATCCCAGTCCAGATTTGCGGAGAAGCAGGATGGCCGATGTTGTTTTAATTACAGGCGCTTCCGAAGGCATCGGCAGGGCCACGGCCTTTACCTTTGCCCGTGGCGGCTACCGCTTGGCGCTGGCTGCCCGTACCGCCGAAACCCTGAGACAAACCGCCATCGAGCTGGAGCAAAGCCTAAACGCCGAGGTCTTGGCCGTTCCCACCGATGTCACGCAGCCAGAACAGGTGCAAAACCTGGTGGAGAGAACCCTAGAACGCTATGGCCGCATCGATTGCCTGATCAACAACGCCGGCATCTGCCTGAAGGGCCCTTTTTTGCAAACCACCCTGGAACACTGGCAGGCGCTGATGGCGGTCAATTTTTGGGGCTACCTGTACACCATCCGGGCCGTGCTCCCCGATATGCTGAAGCGCAAAAAAGGTCAGATCATCAACGTGGGATCGGTCGGCGGCAAGATGCCCCTGCCCCAAATGAGCGCCTATTGTGCCAGCAAGTACGCGGTCAGTGGGCTGACGGAGGCGCTGCGGCTGGAACTGCAACCCCACGGGATCCAGGTGATCGGCGTCCATCCGGGCATTGTCAGCAGCAATTTTCTCAAGCGAGCCATTTTTTTGGATGAGGGGGGGCCGGAGTCCTCTCCCGATGGCCAATCGCAAGCCTCAGGTGGGAAAGCCCGCGAGCAAATGCAACAGGCGCTGGAGAGTTTTTGGGCCAGCCGGCCAGAAGAAGTGGCCGCAGCCATTTGGGACGCCGCTCGCCAGTCCAAGTCGGAGGTGGTGGTGGGCATGGCCCAATGGGCAGTAGGAGCCTATGCCCTTTTCCCAGAGCTGGTGGGCCCGCTGCTGCAAAGGGCCGCTGGCCGACCTTGAGATTTGGCAGGTCATCTTAGGCGATTCTGCAGCTCTGCCAATTCTGGAGTCGAGCTTCTATTCTATAGTATGGTGCTAAGGTTAGATTCGGGCAGTTGCAGCGGAAGGGATTATGGTTGATTCTGCGCCTTCTCCTCCGAGTGCTCAGCAGCACATCTTGGTCGTGGAGGATCGAGATGGCCGCCGCAGCCAGGTGCTGACCTCTGCGAAATACTTCATTGGTCGCGACCTGGCCAACGACATCTGCCTTAACTCCCAGTACGCCTCCCGCTACCACGCCATGCTGCTGCGCGTTCCTGCTGAGAAGGAGGGAGAGTACTACTACCGCATTCTCGATGGCGATCTGGAGGGTAGGCCCAGCACCAACGGCCTGCTGATCAACGGCCAGAAAATTTCTACCCACCAACTTAAGTCGGGGGATGTCATCAGCTTTGGTCCGGACGCCAAGGCCACCTACATCGTCAAGACCTCCTAGTTCGAGCTGGGTTGGCCTCCCTCTGGAAAGCGCAATTGCTGTCGAATTAGCAGCAGCAAGGCCAGCACCAGCGCCACTTCTGAGAGCAAGGTGGCCGAAGCCGCCCCTCGCCAACCCCACCTCGGGATCCAAACCGCATTCAAAAGCCCGTTGAGCCCCAGAGCCAGCAGTTGCAGGCGGCTGCGGGGCTTTTGCAACCCTGACCCGGTGAGCAGGTGAGACAGCAGCAGGTGGATCCCCTCCAGCAAGATCACCGGGCTAAGCCAGCGCAGGATGAGGGCCGTCTCTTGGTAAGCCGACCCCAGCACCCAAGGGATCCCGTAAGAGCCCAATGCCACCCCCAAGGCGGCCAAACTGCCGTAGCCCGCCACCCAAGGGGAAAGGTGCCAGGCGTAGCGGCAGCCCTGCGGCAGGCTTTTCTGTCCTTGGCGGCACAGCTCGGCAAAGTGGCTGGTGAGCAGAGCGATCATCGGCGTTTGCGAAAAGTTGATCACCCGGTAGGCAGCGCTGTAGAGCCCCCCCGCTGCTGCCGAGGCCAGGCGGGGCAAAAGCAGCTTGTCCAGGTCGGTGAAGGTTTTGGCCGCCGCCAGCCCCACGGCAAAGTCCCAGCCCGCCACCAGCCGTTCCCCCAGATCTCTCCAGGCCAGGGGGGGAGAAGGCTTGCTCCACCGTCCCATCCCCCGCGCCATCAGCAGCAGCACCGCCAGCACCATCAGCCCGTAGAGAATGGCCCATTGGGTTAGGGATCCCCAGCCCAAGGCCACCGCCAGCAGCACAGCCCCCAATCGCCCCAGCGCCATGCCGGTGTCGATGAGGGCCACGCCGGCAACTTGCTCTTGCCCAATCAGGATCCCTCGGTACACCTCAGGAATGGCGATAAACAGCAGGTCGCTGGCCAGCAGGATCCCTACCAGCAGGGGAGAAGTCTCCGCCAGCCAGAGGCTCAGGAGGGGCGCCAACAGCAGCGCCATCCCGCCGCAGCCCAGTCCGGCCAGCCACAGGCTGGGACTGATCTCCGGGGCAGCCGCGGCAGATCTCCGGTTGCTTAGGCGCTGGATCAGCAATTCCGATTGGCCCCAGTAGCCAAAGGGGGCAGCTAGGTTGCTGCAGGCCAAAATCGCGGAGAACACTCCAAAAGCTTCCGGCCCCAACAGCCGCGCCAGCAGGATGAAATAGGCCCCGGACAACCCCAGGCGCAGGCCATTGCCCACCATCAGCCAGGCAGCCTGGCGCAGCCGTTGTCGTTGCCCTGCCCTATTCACGCGGCCCTCCTGGACGAAGCTTGCCGCAGCCGGGGATACTGGAGGGAGGCCGAGACGGCCCGCCCAGACGTGTGACGTTGTGCGCTGGGTGGATGAGTTGCAACTTTTGCAGCAATTCTTCATGGCCAAACTTTACCCTGTTGGCGGCCCCGCCTCATCGGCGGGACGGGATCCGAAGACCCTGTTTTCTCTCCACTCCAGGCCCCCCGACCCGCGCCGCGTCCTTCCCCCGCCGCCCAGGAGCCCTCGCTGGCTGGGATCCCCGCCAGCCAAAGCGGTGGGCCAGGGCTACCGAGCTGTTGTCTTGCTCCTGCTGGCCAGCGTGTTGCTGTTTGGAGGGCTGGGATCCCGCCTGGCCTACCTGCAACTGGTGCGCACCCAGTATTACCGCCAGTTGGCCGATACCAACCGCATTCGTCTCTTGCCCCAGCCGCCGGAACGGGGGCGCATTGTGGATCGCAACGGCGTGTTGTTGGCGGGCAGCCAGCTCTCCCACTCGGTCTTCCTGTGGCCGCTGGTGCAATCGCGGCAGGGCTGGCAGGAGACGATCCCCAAGCTGGCCCGGTCCTTGAACATGGCTCCCGAAGAGATTGCCCAAAAACTGGAGCAGGCGGGCTATCGCTCCCCGTTTCCGGTGCGCATCCTGCGCAACGCCAGCCCCCAGGTGGTCACTCAACTGGAAGAGATGAGCCGCGAGCTGCCGGGGGTGATGGTGGAGGCAGAGACGGTGCGGTTTTATCCCCATGGCGACCTGGCCGCCCACCTGCTGGGCTATACCGGCGAGATCTCGCAGGAACAACTGCGGGCCGATCCCAGCTATCGCCTGGGGGATATCGTCGGCCTGATGGGCGTGGAGGAATTGTTCGAGAGCCATCTGCGCGGCCAATGGGGCGGGCGCCAGGTGGAGGTAGACGCCATGGGAGAAGTGCTGCGGGTGCTGGGAGAGCAAGCGCCTCGACCGGGCAACACCCTGCAGCTGACTTTGGATGTACGCCTGCAGCAGGCAGCGGAGCAGGCCCTGGGCCAGCAGAAAGGAGCAGTGGTCGCCATGGATCCCCGCGACGGCTCGATCCTGGCCATGGCCAGCTATCCCACCTTTGATCCCAACCTCTTTTCCAGCCGCATCACCCAAGCCCAGTGGGAGAGCCTGCAACAGCGGGACTTCCCCTTCCTCAACCGCGCCCTGCGGCCCTATCCCCCCGCCAGCACCTACAAAATCATCACCACCGCCGCCGGGATCGAGTCGGGAGCCTTTCCCCCGGATACGGTGCTGCAGACCGGCCCCTACATCCAGGTGGGCGGGTGGAGGTTCTGGGACTGGAACCGGGCCGGTTTCGGGCGGCTGAACTACCGCCAGGCGATGGCCTACAGCAGCGACACCTTCTTCTACCAAATTGCCCTGGGCACCAAGGCCGCCCCCCTGCAAGAATGGTCGCGCCGCTTCGGGCTGGGGCAATTGACCGGGATCGGCCTCAAAGGGGAAGCTGCTGGGCTGGTGCCCGACGCCGAGTGGAAACAGCGCCACTGGCGCGAGCCCTGGTACGTGGGCGATACGGTCAACATGTCCATCGGCCAGGGATTTATCACCGCCACGCCGCTGCAGATGGCGGTGGTAACAGCAGCGGTGGCCAACGGCGGCTGGCGGGTTCGCCCCTTGCTCTCGCAGCAGGTGATCCCGGAAAGCCCCGTGCCCCTGCGGCAGAAGGTGGGTCTTTCCCCCGCCACGCTGGAGATCCTGCAGCAGGGGTTGCGGGATGTGGTGGTCTACGGCACCGGCGGCAACGCCAACCTGGGGCCGGGCTTTCCCCCCACCGCCGGCAAAACCGGCACCGCCGAGGATCCGCCGCGGCGCTCCCACGCCTGGTTTGTCGGCTATGCCCCCTACGACCGGCCCGAATTGGTAGTCGTGGTCTTTCTGGAAAACAGTGGCGGCGGGGGTGGATCCCGGGCCGCCCCGATCTTCCGCGAGGTGATGCGGGCCTACTTCCAACGTGACTCGTGAGGCCCTGGGCGCGACTTGCCCCGGCATTCGAGGGGAGTGGATATTAGGATTATCGGTTGATCTCTCTTTGTTCCCAAAAAATTCCACTCAGCCCCCCTAAAATCCCTTCTCCAACCGGCTTCTGCCCTAACTTGGCTGTAGAATATGTCAGTGATTTGGAGCCAAACTGCCACAATCCTGCCATTCGCGCCAGCGGCGCCTTGGCGCAGTGCAGGGCAAGCCCCGCTCCTAAAAACTGAGAACACTCTGGGCCGTGGTTGCTTCGCAGCACCTCGCAAGTACGCGGCCAGAGTCTGTTTTAACCCTATTGCCTAACTCACGAGGAGATCAGGATGAACAAGGCAGAGCTTGTGGATGCCGTCGCTCATCGCGCCAACGTAACCAAAAAAGAAGCTGAAGCTGTCCTGACGGCGGCGCTGGAGATCATTGTCGAAGAGGTCGCATCCCGCGATGAAAACGGTGAACCCAAAGGAAAGGTGACCCTGGTGGGCTTCGGCTCCTTTGAGGCCCGCAAGCGCAAACAACGGGAAGGTCGCAACCCGAAGACCAACGAGAAGATGGTGATCCCAGCCAGCATTGTCCCGACTTTCACTGCAGGCAAAACTTTCCGCGATGCGGTGGCAGGTGGCCACAAGTCTTCGGGAGTTTGACGGGATCCCAGCCGTTCGCGCTCCTCAGGCGGAGTTCTCTCAGCGAACCTGGGCTTTGGGATGGACAGGCGTGCAACGGCCTCAGCATGGTGGCAATCGCGCTTGGGGGGCAGCCATTGCCGGCTGCCCTGCCGAGGCTATTTTGGATTTTTCGGCCAGCCTCAACCCCCTGGGTCCGCCGCAGTCGGTTTTGCAAGCTCTGGCTCGGGCCCTGTCGGCGTCGGATCCAGTTGCGATTAGCCGCTATCCGGATCCCGACTACCGCGAGCTGCGGGCCTGTTTGGCGCAGCGCTGGGCGGTCGATCCGGAGTGGATCTTCGTGGGCAACGGGGCGGCGGAATTGCTCACCTGGGCGGCCCGCGATGCCCAGGGACGGGAGGTTTGGCTGCCCCGGCCGGCTTTTGGGGACTATGAGCGGGCCCTGCGGGCGGCGGGTGTAACCCTCAGGGGTTTGGATCTTTTGCCCTCTCAGGGATCCCCCCCCTTGGCCTTGCTGCAGAAAGAGATCCGGGCGGACAAGACAGGCCGGGTGCTCTGGCTAAACAATCCTCACAACCCGACGGGCCGGCTTTTCCTCCGGCAAGACATCTTGCCCCTTCTGCCCCAGTTCGAGCAGGTGGTGGTGGATGAGGCTTTTATGGACTTTTTGCCAGGAGACGCCCCGCAGGAGCTGCCCCCTCTGGACGCCAGCTCAGAGGTGGGAGAGCTGCCCCGCAGCCAGACTTTGATCCCTCACCTGGAGGCCCACCCCAACACCATCGTCATCCGTTCGCTGACCAAGTTCTTTACCTTGCCCGGCTTGCGCATCGGCTTTGCTGTGGGGCATCCGGATCACTGGCGGCGCTGGCGGCAGTGGCGGGATCCCTGGAGCGTCAACGGATTGGCGGCGGTGGCGGCGGCGGCGGCTCTGGCAGATGAAGACTTTCGCCGGCGCACCCTGGCCTGGCTGCCTACGGCGCGGGAGCATTTGCTGAGAGGTCTACAGGGGCTACCCGGCTGGGATCCCTGGCCCGGCCAAGCCAACTTTGTGCTGGTGCGCTGCCCTGGCTCCGCTACGCAGATTCAAGAAAAGCTGTTGCGGCAGCACCGCATCCTGGTGCGGGATTGCCTGAGCTTTCCAGAGCTGGGGGATCGCTATCTGCGCATTGGCCTAAGAACCCTGCCGGAGCAGGAGCAGTTGCTATCGGCCTGTCGAGAGATCTTGGAAAATAGCTAGAGAGCTTCTTTCTGGCGAGAGGGATTATGGTTGAGGTGGTGACTCCCCTTTGGCGGGAGTGCGAGGCCTCTATCGTGAAGGGGGTGGCCCACCACAGCGATCTGGAACTGCTGCGAGCCTTTCAACGGCAGCCGCAGGCGGCGCGCTACTTCATCGCCCTGTTTTGCCGCTACTGCGCCTGGGTGGATGGGATCCTGGCCGAGCATCTGCCCCCGGAGCAGCGGGCTGCTTGGCGAGAGGAGGTTTGGCTGCGCCTGTATGCGCGCCTTCAGCATCTCGATGTCCGCACGCTCCAGAGCGAGGGGGGCGGGGATCCGGTGCTGGCACCCTGGCTGGCGGCGCAAATCCGCGAGCTGATCTGGCCTTTTGCGGGGCGGTCTGACGGCGCTGCTGAGGGTGAGGCTGCCCCTCCTCAAACTGCGAGCGCTGGTGCAGCGAAGCCCCCTCTTTCGCCGGCATTGGCCTGTTACCTGAGCGCGGCTCTGGACAACTTGCCGGGAGATATGCGCTTTATTCTGCTGCTACGGGATCGGTTTGGTTGGTCGCCGGAGCGCATCGCTGCCCAGCTCAAAGCTGACAGGTACTACCTCGCCCCAGAGGAGGTGGATGCCATTGTTGCCTCCGCTCGCCAGCTCCTGCTTCAGCATCTGCCGGCAGATGTGCGCGCCCTCTATCTTGCGGCCAATCCCTAGAAGAAGGCCTTCGGCTTGTGGCATGGTAGTGATGGCTTGCCTTTGTCCCTGGGGGTGGCTCTGTGGTTAAGCGGTTCTCGGGTTCAGCACCGGATCGGTTCTGCTGGCTTCCTAGCTCTTAGTCTAGCGAGGGTGAGTTGCCTATGAGTTTTTCTCCACTTCCCTCAGATGCTACTCGACCCCTACCGAGGGCCCCGCAAGCCCAGCCGACTCCTCAACTGACGCTTCAGGAAGCGCTGAGCTGCTTGCATCTGGATGAGCTCAAGGAATTGGAGCGATTTCGCCTCTGGCAACGTTTGCAGCGCAGGCCATCTGTCCCCTTGCCGTGGGCAGATCCCCTTGGAAGCGATATCCCCGTGGAGCGCTCTTCACCTGTGCTGATGCAAGAAGTCGTGGAAGACTTGGAGGAGGAAGAAACGCCACGGCCGGCGGGGGTGCTCTCCCCTCTTTGGGTCTTGCTGGTGTGGGCCCTCTCCTGCGCGGGGATCGGCTTTGGGGTGCGCTGGCTGATCTGGCCGGAAGAGCTGTCGCTTCCCCAAACCGCTGTCCTGGCCCACAAGACGGAAAAAGGGATCCCTGCCCAGGTGGATTTGGCCCGGTTGCCCTTGCTTCCCCTGGAGCCGCTGCCAGGACAGGTAGGGGAAGAGTTCTATTCAGGTGGGCTGGATCCCAGTCAGTTGGCGCTAGGGTTGGCCAACACTCCCAATCTGGAGGAGCTGCGGGTCGATCCCCTTCAGGATGTCGCCAACTTGTTGGACAGCCTACAAACCAACTTGGCCGCGGCTGCACAGAAACCTGCTCCTTCCCGCCCGAAAACAGTGGAGAAAGTGGCAGCCAGCCTGGAGCGCCCCTCTCAGCCCAAAGTGGCCACTGTTTCAGAATCTTTGCTCACGGTGCCCCTGCACAGCAACGATCTCGATTCCTTGGGGCCTAACCGCGGCGAAGGAACTTTTTTGGTGCTGACCACCTACTCCGGAGAGGAAAGCTTGGCGCGAGCTCGGCAAGTTGCCAATGACGCTTTTGTAAGAGATGTGAACGGCCAGAAGTTCGTGCAGTTGGCAGCATTTGAACAACTGGAATATGCCCGCTACCACGCTGAAACTTTGAAGAACAAGGGCTTCAACGTCACCATTGCCGAGCAGTAGCTTTGGCCAGCGGTCGGCAGGATACCCGAAGGTTAGCTACAGCCATTCATTGACAAGTAGCAGTGGAGCAGTGAGATGCCTAGTCCCCCTCTCCCAAAGGGAGAGGGTCTGGGGGTGAGGGCCTTTGGCAGAGCGGAACGGTCGGCAGCCCCCTCCAAACCGATGCAATCCCCTCCCCCTTCCCTTTTTCGCAACCTGACCTAGCTTTTGTAATAGGCAGTGCCTTTATTGACAAAGTCCAACGTGTAGGCGGCTTGGTAGTTAATGGTTGGCTCAAAGACACCCGCCACTGTCATGCTCTCGAAGAAGCTTTGCCAACGCTCGTGGGTCATGGCGCCAATGCCCTTTTCCAGGGCATCGCCAGACAAAATGATGCCGTACTCCTTCAGCTTCTCAAAGCTGTAGGCCAACTGCTCATCAGTCATCTCCGGGTTATCCTGCTTGATGAGGCGGTAGGCGGGGCGGGGATCCTCCAAAAAGCTGTACCAGCCCTTGATAGAAGCATCCACAAACCGCTGCACCAAGTCAGGCTTGCTTTCCACCAGTTGGCGCCGCGTCTCGATGGTGGTGGCATAGGGGTTGTAGCCGTAGTCGGCCAGGAGGAAGACCACTGGCTTAAAGCCTCCTTGTTTTTCAATGGCAAAAGGCTCAGAGGTGAGGTACCCCTGCTGGGCAGAGCTGGGATCGGCCAAGAAGGGGCCAGGGTTGAAGTTGTAGGGGCGGGTTTGGTCGTCAGTAAAGCCGTACTTGGCTTTCAGGAAGGGCCAGTAGGTGGTAAAGGCCCCCTTGGACACGAAAATGGGTCGGCCCTTGAGCTCCTCCAGGCGCTTGGTGCCGGGATGGGCCAGGAGAACCTGCGGGTCTTTTTGGAAAATAGCCGCCACGCAGATAAGCGGGATCCCTTCCCGCACAGCGTTGATGACCCCTGCGCTTCCCCCCATGGCAAAGTCGGCGGCTCGGCCAGCCAAAATCTGGGTGATGTTGACGCCAGGGCCACCCATTTTGATGGTGACGTCTAGCCCATACTCGCGGTAAATGCCTGTGGCCACCGCCTGATAAAAGCCGCCATGCTCGGCCTGGGCATACCAGTTGGTAGCATAGGAAACTCGCTCGAGCTTGGATCTCTGGGCCACTATCAGAGTGGGGGAAGCCCGTCGTTGAGCCTGAGCCCCTGCTGCGGCCAGCCAACTGCCTCCAAGAGCGGCAGCTCCTGCTTTGAGCAGCTGACGACGGCTGAAGGTGCCGCCCTTGGGTCTAGAGGATCCAACCGAGGCCATAGGTAACTAAAGCGAAAGATGACGCAAGCATTATACATCCCGGAGGAGACCCTGTGTGCCTGGCTACAAGAAGATCTCGGCCACGGCGATCTCACCAGCGAGCTGACCCTGCCCCCCAGCGTTGAGGGGGAGGCGGTGATCCTGGCCAAGGAGCCAGGGATCCTAGCTGGCCTGGAAATTGCCAGGCGGGTTTTCCGGCTGGTGGATCCCCAGCTAGCGTTCGCCTCCCAGGTAGAGGAGGGAGCCTCTGTTGTCGCTGGCCAGGAGGTAGTCCAGATCAAGGGATCCCTGCGGGGCATTCTGGCGGCAGAACGGCTGGCGCTGAACCTTCTCCAAAGGCTTTCCGGCATTGCCACCCTCACCCGCACCTACGTAGAGGCGCTGCGGGGAACCTCAACCCAGCTTCTGGACACCCGCAAAACTACCCCCGGCTTGCGCGCCCTGGAGAAATACGCCGTGCGGGTAGGGGGCGGCAAAAACCACCGCTTTGGCCTCTTCGACGGCATCTTGATTAAGGAAAACCACATTCGCGGTGCCGGCGGCATCTTGGCAGCCGTCCAGCGGGCCAAAGCAGGTGCCCCCCACCACCTCAAGGTCGAGGTTGAGGTGCGCAACCTCCAGGAGCTGGAGGAGGCTTTGGCGGCAGGCGCCGATCTCATCCTTCTCGATAACTTCCCCTTGGAGCAGATCCGGGCTGCCGTTCAACGGGTAGGGGGGAAAGTTCCCCTAGAAGCCAGCGGCAACATGAACCTAGAGCGCGCCCGGAAAGCGGCGGAGGCAGGCGTTGACTACATCAGTGTGGGGGCCCTGACTCACTCGGCCAAGGCCCTGGATCTCTCCTTGCTCGTGGTGCGGCCCTGAGGTTTGCCCCAGGGAGCGCTGTTTCTAATGCTAGGCTAGGTAACGATCCCGCCTAAAGCAGGAAGGCCAGTTGCTGCCTGCTGGCAACTTCTCCTTAGCCCCGCACCAGTCCAGCTCTGCACCCGTGGCCGGCCCAGCCAAAACAGAAGGTTCACCATGACCCAAGAAACCCTTGTCCAGGAAATTGCTCGACTCAAGCAGGAAAGGCAGGCCGTTATCCTAGCCCACTCCTACCAACTCCCCGAGGTGCAGGAAGTGGCGGACTTTGTGGGAGACTCGCTGAGCCTGGCCCGTGAGGCGCAGAAGACGAACGCCCAGGTCATCGTCTTTGCGGGCGTCCACTTCATGGCCGAAACGGCAGCCATCCTCAACCCGGAAAAGACGGTGCTGCTGCCGGATCTGGAGGCTGGCTGCTCCCTAGCTGACAGCATCCGCCCGGAGGATGTGCAGCGCTGGAAAGAGGCCAACCCAGAAGGCCTGGTGGTTGCCTACGTCAACACCGCTGCCGAGATCAAGGCCCTAGCCGATGTCTGCGTAACCAGCGCCAACGCGGTTCAAGTGGTGGCTAGCCTGCCGCCGGATCGCCCTATCTTTTTTGTGCCGGATATGTTCCTGGGGGCCTATGTAGCCCAGACAACGGGGAGGGAGTTGGATCTGTTCCCCGGCGAGTGCCACGTCCATGTGGGCATTCGCGAGGAGCACCTCAAGGCAATGGCAGAGAAGCACCCGGAGGCGGAGTTCCTCATCCACCCCGAGTGCAGTTGCGGCTCCAGTTGTCTATTTCTCAAGCCGGACGCCAAGCTCCTTTCTACCGAGGGGATGGTGCGTTATGCCAGAACTTCGGCCAGCCGCGAGTTTGTGGTCGCCACCGAAGTGGGCATTCTCCACCGGCTGCAAAAAGAGGCCCCCGATAAGACCTTTATCCCCGTCAAGGCGGACGCCGTCTGCGAGTATATGAAAAAAATTACCCTGGAGAAGATCTACCGCTCCCTAGTGGAGATGCGCTACGTGATCCAGGTGCCGGAGGCGGTGGCCGAAAAAGCCCGCAAGTCCATCCTGGCCATGCTGTCAGTGCCTGCTGGAGCCTAGAGGGAGCACCCTTGGCGAGGGTCTGTTTTGTCCAGTGTTGTCTACGTCTTTCCTAGCGGAAACAGACCTCTTGATCCTGGGAGCAGGGGTGGCAGGGATCTATGCAGCCCTGTGGGCGGAAGCAGAGGGAGCCAGAACCCTGGTGGTAAGCAAGGATCCCTTGCCTTCTGGATCCACTCCTTGGGCGCAGGGGGGGATAGCTTTTCCACTGGATGCAGCAGATGTGGAAGCCCACCTCCAGGACACCCTGCAAGCAGGCCGTGGCTTGGTAGAAGCAGAGGTGGCTCGCTCCATCTTGCAGGAAGCGCCCTTTCACCTGGAGAAGCTCTTGTCCTGGGGGCTCCCCTTCCATCCGGAGCCGGTGCGGGAAGGGGGA
Source organism: Thermostichus sp. MS-CIW-15 (assembly GCF_054060575.1). Lineage (NCBI taxonomy): Bacteria > Bacillati > Cyanobacteriota > Cyanophyceae > Thermostichales > Thermostichaceae > Thermostichus > Thermostichus sp. MS-CIW-15. The sequence continues at coordinate 21,813 of NZ_JBSSDI010000022.1, forward strand.
CACTCGCGGGCGCGGATACGCCACCTGGGAGGGGATCGGAGCGGGCTGTGGCTCCTCAAGGGCTTGCTGGCCCGCCTGAGCAAGCCGCCTTTGCAGGGGTACACGGCCCTCAGTCTTTTGATGACCGAGGGGAGAGTGGCAGGGGTCTTGCTCCTGGGTCCTGAGGGACTGGTGCAGGTGAGGGCGGGGGCGGTTCTCCTGGCTACAGGCGGGTTTGGCAGCCTCTTCCCCCTCTCTACGGCGCCGCCGGGAGCTAGCGGCGATGGCATGGCCTTGGCCTGGCGGGCAGGGGCCATCCTAAGGGATCTGGAGTTTGTGCAGTTTCACCCCACCGTCCTGCCCAATGGAGCCCTGGTCAGTGAAGCTGCCCGAGGGGCAGGGGCCGTGCTCCTCAATGCCTGGGGGGAGCGCTTTATGCCTCGTTATGCGGAGCTGGAAGAGCTGGCGCCGCGGGATGTGGTGGCCCAGGCGGTGTTCTGGGAGCGGCAGCGGACGGGGGGAGTTTACCTTGACCTCCGGGCTGTGCCCCATCTGGAAGAGCGCTTTCCCACCGTGGTTGCTTCTGCCCGCGCTTTGAGGCTGGATCCCGGCAAGGATCCCCTACCGGTTGCTCCTGCTGCTCACTACGTCATGGGGGGGGTGCGAACGGATGCTTTTGGCCGCACTGGCCTGCCGGGCCTCTATGCTGCCGGGGAGGTGGCCTCCACAGGGTTGCACGGGGCAAACCGTTTGGCTTCCAACAGCCTTTTGGAAGGGCTGGTCATGGGCAAGCGAGCTGCTCTGGCTGCCCTGCGGGACCTCCAGGAGCCCCCCCTTCAGGTGCAGGCTCTACCTGTGCTGACAGCGCCGCCCTCTCTACTTCCCCAGCTCAGGCAGCAAGCAGAAGAAGCCCTGGGGGTGGTGCGGGAGGGAGAGCGGCTGCGGGCTTTTCTGGCTTTTGCGGAAGCCCTGCCCCTGGAGGAGAAGCCGTGGGCCAGTCGGGAAGAGGTCGAGGCCGGGAGTTTGCTGTTGCTGGCTCGCTGGGTAGCCCAGGGGGCTTTGCTGCGGGAGGAAAGCCGGGGATGCCATTTCCGCAGGGATTTCCCCCAAGAAAGGGAGCCTTTCCACACCGAAGTGTGGGGCTCTACGTTTAAGCAAGCGCCGCTGGATCTGGCGGCTGCCCCAGGGCGGGGCCCTGCCTAGGCGTTCCAGGCGTGGTGGAAAACCCCCGGCCTGTCGATGCGCTCAAAGGTGTGGGCGCCGAAGAAATCCCGCTGGGCCTGGGTGAGGTTCTGGGGCAGCTCGGCGGTGCGGTAGCTGTCGTAGTAGGCCAGGGAGGCGCTGATGGCCGGGATCGGGATCCCCAAGGCTGCTGCAGTGGCCACCACTCGCCGCCAGGATCCCTGCCGTTCCTGGATGGCCCGCTTAAACTCCTCATCCAAAAGGAGGTTGACCAGCTCCGGATCCCGCTGGTAGGCTGCCTGGATTTTGCCCAGGAGGCGGGCGCGGATGATACAGCCCCCCTTCCAAATGCGAGGGATCTCGCTGAAGGTGTACACATAGCCGTGGGCAACGGTGGCTTGCCTGAGCAGGGCCATCCCCTGGGCATAGGAGCAGATCTTGGAACAGTAGAGGGCGGCGCGCAGATCCTGAAGGAAGCTGTCGGGATCCCCTTCCAAGGTTGTTCCTGGCCCTGGCAACTGCTGGGAGGCGGCCACCCGTTCCTCTTTCATCGACGAGAGGATGCGAGCCTGCACTGCCGCCTCAATGGTGGGCACCGGCACCCCAAGATCCAGGGCGTCCTTGACCGTCCACAGGCCCGTGCCCTTCTGCCCCGCCTTGTCCAAAATGAGATCCACCAGCGGCTTGCCCGTCTCCGGATCCAGCGTCCCCAAGATCTTGGCGGTAATCTCAATCAAAAACGACTCCAGCTCCGTCTCGTTCCAGGCCTGGAAGATCTCCTGCATCTGGGGGGCTGACAGCTTCAGCCCCCTGCGCATGAGGTCGTAGGCCTCGGCAATCAGTTGCATGTCGCCGTATTCGATGCCGTTGTGCACCATCTTCACGTAGTGCCCACCCCCTTTAGGCCCCAGGTAGGTGACACAGGGCCCGTCTGGCCCTTGGGCGGCAATTTTGGTGAGGATGGGCTCCAGTAAGTGGTAGGCTTCCAAGCTGCCGCCGGGCATGAGGCTGGGGCCGTTGAGGGCACCTTCTTCCCCGCCGCTCACCCCCATGCCGACAAAGTGGATCCCGCTGGCTTCTAGGACCTCGGCGCGCCGGTCGGTGTCGCTGTAGAGGGAGTTGCCGCCATCGATGAGGATGTCGCCTGGCTCCAGCAGGGGCTTAAGCTCGTCGATGATGGCATCCACCGGCGGGCCTGCCTTAACCATGATCAAGATTTTGCGGGGCCGCTCCATCAGTTGCACCAATTCCGGCAAGCTGTAGGCGGGGGTAATCTGCTTGCCTTGGGCCCTCCCTTGGATAAACTGCTCGGTTTTGGCGCGAGTTCGGTTGTAGACGACAACCGGAAAGCCATTGCGCTCGACGTTGAGGGCCAGGTTTTCCCCCATTACCGCTAGGCCAATGACCGCGAAGCTGGGCTTGCTCATGGTGGGGCAGGGTAACACCTCCCCCAATCTAAGGGGCGATCCGGCCAAGAGGGTTCAGGGATCCTGTTTTCTTCACCTTTTTTTGCCGGCTTTCAAGGACAGCCCAGACTCGCGCGGGTGGAAACCCCGGTTATGGGATGGGATCCCTCTGCTCGCTGGCACAGTTGCCGCAGGGCTGCCCGATCCACGTAGGCGTCGCTAAAGTCGGCGCCGGCAATCTGCGCCCCATCCCAAACGGCCCGCGCGGCGATTGCCCCCCTGAGGTTGGCCCCCCTGAGATCGGCGCCCGCTAGGTTGGCCAGATCCAGCAGGCTGTTGCTGAGATCTGCCCCCGCCAGGTTGGCTCCTGCCAGGTTGGCCTTGGTGAAGGCCACGCCGGCCAGGTTGGCCCCCTGCAAGTCGGCGCCCTGCAGGTTGGCGCTGACAAAGCTACTGCCCCGCCAGTCCTGACCCGACAGATCCTGCCCCTGCAGATCGGCGTTGCTGAAGTTGAGACGGGTCTGGCCACCCGCCGGGGATCCCCACAGGCCCCACAGCAGCAGCGTTGCCCCCAGCAGGATCCCTAGAAGGATGCAAAGTGTTGACGGCATCTGGGATCCCCCCTTTAGTACCTCAGGACGCTTCAAAGGGCTCAACTCCTTCCGCAAGTTCTTATCAGAAAATCTAGGTCTAAAACCCTGCCCTCTAGGGCAGCTTTTCTTGGTTTTGGATGTAGGCCACTAAGAGTTGCAGAGGAGCACCCCCAACACTAGAAGCCAAGTAGCTGGGACTCCACAAGGCATTCTTGCCGCAAGGTTTAGGTAGTTTAGCTTGCCCGTACTTGCGACTCGAAACTCCCTTAAGCACATTCACCATTTGAGAGATAGACCACTTGGGCGGGTAGGCAATTAGAAGGCGGACGTGGTCTGCCTCGCCGTTAAACTCCAAGACCTCAAAGTCCATCTTTCGGGCAACACTCTTAAACGCCTCTGCAATCAAGTTCAAACTCTCTTGAGTGAATATCTTTCGCCTGGATTTGTGACAAACACCAAATGGGCCTGCAGGCTAGAAACACTGTTGCGGTCTCTCCTTAATTTCATGTGCTATCTTGGAAATGCCAACTTGACTCTAGCCCATGAAAGCTCGATACAGGTATAGGTTCTACCCCACAGACCAACAGCGGCAGAAGCTTGCCAAGTTGTTTGGCTGTGTCAGGTACGTCTGGAATGAAGCCTTAGCCCACTGCCAAGCCGTTGGGAAGTATCCAGGGTACAACGCTTTGGCCAAGCGCCTAACCGAGCTCAAGCAATCGATTCCGTGGTTGGGCGAAGTTTCAAGTGTTGCTTTACAGCAATCTCTCAGACATTTGGACAAAGCTTACCAGCGTTTCTTTGCCCAGGAAGGAGGTGCGCCGCAGCTCAAAAAGAAAGCAGCCAAGCAGTCAGCAACGCTAACTAGGGGAGCTTTTTCTATCAACGGTAAGCGGGTTTACTTGGCCAAGGTGGGAGCCATTAAGCCTATTTGGAGCCGACCTTTGCCGAGTACCCCTAGTTCCGTCACTGTAATTAAAGACACTGCCGAGCGTTACTTTGTCAGCTTTGTGGTGGAGACGGAACCTGTTAGCATCCCTGCTCGCTCACCCAGTATTGGAGTGGATTTGGGGATTAAGACCTTCGCCGCCACAAGCGATGGGGCCAAGTTCCCCAGTCCCAACTATAGGCCTCTGTACAACCGTATTGCCCAGCTGCAAAAGCAGCTTGCCAGGCGGGTGAAGGGAGCCCGGCGGTGGGAGCGAACCCGGCTGAGGATTGCCAAGCTGCACAACCGCATTGCCGACATGCGGCTCGACTTCCTGCACAAGTTGTCAACCCAGCTCACGGTCGAAAACCAAGTCGTGTGCTTGGAAGACCTCAACGTTAGCGGGATGTTGAAAAACCGTCGGTTGTCCAAGGCGATTAGTCAGCAGGGGTGGCATACCTTTCGGGCTCTCTGTGAGGGCAAAGGTGAGAAGTACCAGAGGGAAGTGCGCCTAATCGACCGGTGGGAGGCTACAAGCCAGTACTGTTCGGCTTGTGGCTGGCACTGGGGCAAGTTGGATTTGGCTACCCGTGTGGTGGTCTGTGACGGTTGCGGGGCAGTGCATGACAGGGATGTGAATGCCGCCAACAACCTAAAGCAAGTCGGGATGGGGCATCGCCCGACTCTAAAACGGACGTGGAGACTGCGTAAGACTGGCTAGCCAGCAGCAGTCTGTGAAGCGTCAAGAATCTCTCGCCTTTAGGCGAGGGGAGTATGTCAAGTCAACATGCTTTGGTATGAAAGTAGCTTACTTTGACTGCGCAGCAGGCATTGCCGGCGACATGTGCCTGGGGGCGCTGCTGGATTGCGGGCTGCCCCTAGAGTATCTCAACCAGCAGCTCCAGGCCTTGGGCCTCGAAGGAGAATACAGCCTACAAGTATGCCGGGTGCAGCGGTGCGGCCAGCCGGCTCTGCAAGGGGTGGTGGAGGTGTTGGACGAGTCCCCGCCCGCCCGCCCCTGGAGGGAGATCCAGGCTTTGATTGCCGGATCCCGGCTGGCCCCCGCAGTCAAGGCCCGCAGCCTCAAGGTCTTTGAGAAGCTGGCCCAGGCGGAGGCAAAGGTTCACCAGGTGCCCCTGGAAACAGTGCATTTCCACGAGGTGGGGGCCGTCGATGCCCTGGTGGATATCGTCGGCACCTGTGTTGGCCTGGAGTGGCTACAGGTGGAGCGGGTGATCTCCTCTCCCCACCCCATTGGCGGCGGCTGGGTGGACACTGAGCACGGCAAGCTGGCCGTGCCGGTGCCGGCGGTGATTGAGCTGTGGGAAATGGGACGGGTGCCAGTGTTCAGCAATGGCGTAGAAGCCGAGCTGGTCACCCCCACCGGCGCGGCCTTGGCGGTGGCGCTGGCAGAAGCGTTTGGGCCCTGTCCGCCGCTGCGGTTGGAAAAAGTGGGGCGTGGGGCCGGCAGCCGCGAGCTGCCCATTCCCAACATCTTTCGTCTCTGGATTGGCCAGTCCCAGGGGGAAGAGCCGACCGAGATCGTCTCGGTGTTGCAAACTCAGATTGACGACCTCAACCCTCAAGTGATTGCCTATACCTGCGAGCAGTTGCTGGCCCTAGGTGCCTGGGACGTGTTTACCCAGCCCATCACCATGAAGCAAGGGCGGCCGGGAGTGTTACTGACGGTGATCTGCCCGCCGGAGCGGGTGCCGGAGTGCCAAGATCTCATCTTCCGGGAAACCACCACCCTGGGCATCCGCCACTCCCAGCAGCAGCGCACCGTCCTGGAGCGAAGGATCGAGCGGGTGGAAACCCCCTACGGCCTGGTGGACATCAAGGTGGCCTGCCGCCACGGCCACATCGTCAACGCCCAGCCGGAGTTTCGCGACTGTGTGGCCCGCGCCCAAGAGTTCCGCGTGCCGGTCCAGACGGTGTGGCTGGCAGCCCAAGCGGCCTGGCAAAAGCGGCTGCAGGGGGATCCCGCCTAAGAAGGTTGGGCCTTGGACAAGCGCATGCTCGTGCATAAGATCTGGCTGGATATAAGGATTTATGGAGCCAGATCGGAAATGTTCCAGAGTAGGCAACGGGGCTCTTCCTCAGATTCCCGATGGATTGGCTCCTGTTGGACAGAGATGCGGATCCCTGACCTGCTAGCCTGAAAAATATCAATACCCCGCGCTCTTGCCGACAACCGCAACCATGGAATCCCAAGCCGCCCAATTTAACTTCGACCGCCAACTCTGGGATCGCTTTATCAGCGTAGCGCAACCCTACTTCTACCCGCGGGTGCGCTACGGGGGCTGGATCTTCTTCGGCTTGCTAGCAGCATCCATGGTGTTTGTGGTTGCCCTCATGTTTTTTGTCGAGATTGGGGTAACCCTGGTTGGACAGGCTCTTTTTCCAGAGTTCTTCCGCACCCTAGCAGCAGGCTTGGTCGAGCAAACAGAGAGGAATTTAGCCTCGCCGGTGCTATGGGTGGCCGCAGCCAGTTTGGCCCTGAGCAGCCTGGCCTTTGGGCTGGTGTGGCGCCAGATTTGCCGCCGTTGGCTGCAATGGGTGCTGCTGACCTTTTTGCTGTTCCTGTCGCTAACGGTAAACCGGCTGAACGTGATGATCAGCTTTATCTTCCGGTTTATCGACACGGCTCTGCAGCAAAAAGAAGAGAGCACCTTCTGGCAATTTTTGATCATCTATGGCGTGCTGATCATCTCCGCCATCCCCATTTTGGTTATTTACCGATATACACGGCTAAAGCTGGCCCTGTTTTGGCGGGAATGGCTGACCGACTACTTTCTGGATCGCTACTTTGATCGGCGGGCCTACTACGAGCTGGATTCCAACGCCGCTAACACAGAGATCGATAACCCTGACCAGCGCATCTCGGAAGATGTACGCTCCTTTACCGGCACCACTCTTTCTTTTTTGTTGGATATTCTTGACTCCATCCTCACCCTCTACGCCTTTACTGGGATTCTCTACAGCATTTCCCGCCCCCTAGCGGTGGGGCTGGTTATCTATGCTACCATCGGCACCGGGATCGCCATTTTGGCCGGCCGCAAGCTGATTAAAATTAACTTCGATCAACTGCGCTACGAGGCCGACTTCCGCTACAGCCTAGTCCACGTGCGGGACAACGCCGAGTCCATTGCTTTTTACCAAGGGGAAGACCTGGAGCTGAGACAGATCTTGAACCGCTTTGCTGCCGCCTTGCGCAACTTTAATTTGCTGATCATCTGGCAGGCCATTATCGACATTTTTCAGTATGCCTATAACTATTTCACTCGCATTGTGCCCTACGTAATTGTGGCCCCCCTTTACTTTAGCGGCGTGCGCGATTTCGGCACCATTACCCAGGCTACCATCGCCTTTAGCCAGGTGCTGAGCGCCCTTTCGATTGTGGCCAACCAGATCCAGAGCATCTCCAGCTTTGCCGCCGGGATCAACCGCCTGGGATCCTTCTACGAAGCTTTGGAGGATCCGGCCCTGCGCCAGCTGCGTCCTCGAGAAAGCGCCATCCAAACCCGCATTGCCCCCCACCTGGCGCTGCAGCATCTAACCTTGCTCACCCCCAACTCGGAACGAACCTTGGTTCGGGACCTGTCCCTAAGTCTAGAGGCAGGCCAACGGCTATTGATTGTGGGGGTCAGCGGCAGCGGCAAAAGCTCCCTGCTGCGAGCCATTGCTGGCCTGTGGAGCAACGGCCAGGGATCCATCGCCCGTCCCGACACCGGCGAGATGCTCTTCCTGCCCCAGAAGCCCTACATGCTCCTGGGATCCCTGCGGGATCAACTCCTCTATCCAGGCCGTCGCCGGGATCTGACCGACGAGGAGCTCCTGCAGATCTTGGCCCAAGTTAACCTCGCTGATTTGCCGGAGCGGGTGGGCGGCTTCGACGTGGAGAAAGATTGGGCCAGCACTCTCTCTTTGGGCGAACAGCAGCGCCTGGCCTTTGCCCGCATCTTAATTACACGGCCCCGCTACGCCATTTTGGACGAGGCCACCAGCGCCCTGGATGTGGCCAACGAAAAACTGCTCTACCTGCAACTGCAACGCCTCAACACCACCTACGTCAGTGTCGGCCACCGCCCCACCCTCCTGGCCTACCACGACCTTGTCTTGGAGCTGCAGGGCAACTCTGCCTGGAAACTCTGGTCGGCGGCAGACTACAGCGCCCGCTTGGGGCTGGCTGGCTAGAGCTTTGGGGCCGGCTGTAAGCGCTACGGCAGGCTGTGGAGAAGCCAAACTGGACGTTGCTGGCAAGAGGTGATACCCTGTTTCACAGGTATTCCGACCGGATTACTGGGGAATTAGATGACCTCCTCTGCCACCTCCGAAGCCAAGCGCTCCAAAGTAGAGCACATCAAGGCTGAAAGCAACTTTCTGCGGGATCCCTTGCAGCAGGAGTTGGCCCAAGACACCACCCACTTCAGCGAAGCGGCGGTGCAGGTGCTCAAGTTCCACGGTGTCTACCAGCAGGACGACCGGGATCTGCGGCAGCAGCGAAAGCAGGAGGGACTGGAGCGGGCCTACCAGATGATGCTGCGCACCCGCATTCCGGGGGGGCATGTGCCGCCACAGCTCTATTTGACCCTGGATCGGCTGGCCGATGAGTACGGCAACGGCACCTTGCGCGCCACCACCCGACAAACCTTGCAATTACACGGGATCCTGAAGAAAAATCTCAAGGCCACAGTGGCCAGCATTATTCGGCAGATGGGATCCACCCTGGCTGCCTGTGGAGATGTCAACCGCAACATCACGGCGCCGGCTGCCCCCTACAAGAACCGGCCTGCCTACCGCTATGCCCAGGAGTATGCGCGCAAACTGGCAGATCTCCTGGCGCCGAAGACCTCTGCCTACTATGAGATCTGGGTAGATGGGGAGCCAGTTCCCATCCCGCCGGTGGATCCGGAAGTCCGGGAAGCCGAGCAGTTTGTCGGCAATGGGGTAAGGCTGGAAGGGCCGGAGCCTCTGTATGGCCCAGTCTACTTGCCCCGCAAGTTCAAGACGGCCATCGCCGTAGCTGGGGAGAACACCGTCGATGTGTACTCCCAAGACCTGGGTTTGATCGTGCTCACCGACCGCAAGGGCAACCTCAAGGGCTTCAACATCGTGGTGGGCGGCGGCATGGGGCGCACCCACGGCAAGGAGGAGACCCAACCCCTTTTGGCCCAGAAACTCTGCTTTGCCCCGCCGGAGACGGTGTATCGGGTTTGCCAGGCGGTCTTGGCCGTGCAGCGGGATCACGGCAACCGCTACGACCGCAAGCAGGCGCGGCTGAAGTATCTTGTGCGCGACTGGGGGATCCGCAAGTTTCGCCGCGTGGTCGAGCAGTACTTGGGGGAGAAGCTATTGCCCTTCCGGCGCATGCCTAAGTTTGTCCCCAACAGCGACGACTACCTAGGCTGGCACGAGCAGGGGGATGGCCGTTGGTTTTTGGGCATCTCTATTGAAAATGGCCGCATCCAAGATACGCCAGAGCGGCAGCTCAAAACAGCCCTGCGCAAGATTGTGGAGGAATTTTCTCTCCACCTGCGGCTTACCCCCACGCAGGACGTGATCCTCATCGACATCGAGGAGCACCAGCGAGAGGCCATTAACCAGATCCTCAAGTCCCACGGAGTCCCCTCCAAGGAGGAGATCCCAGAGCTGGTGAGGCTGTCCATGGCCTGTCCGGCGCTTCCCACTTGCAGCCTAGCCATCACCGAGTCGGAGCGGGCCCTGCCCAGCTTGATTCGCCAGTTGGATCAGGTGGTGCAGGAGCTGGGGCTACAGGACTCGCCCTTTTTGGTGCGCATGACCGGCTGCCCCAACGGCTGTGCCCGCCCCTACTTGGCAGAGCTGGGACTGGTGGGATCCGCTCCCGATCACTACCAGATTTGGCTGGGGGCCAGCCCGCAAGGGGATCGCCTGGCTCAGCCGTTTCAGGATCGGGTGCACATCAGCCAAATTGTGCCTTTGATGAGGATTCTCCTGCAGCTCTACAAACAGGAGCGCCACCCCCAAGAGCGCTTTGGCGACTACTGCCACCGGGTGGGGATCCCCTACCTACAGGCCCAGGTGCAGCGGCTCCAGCAGGTTCAAAGCTAAGGGGACTGCCCCTCCCTTCCTCACTGAGGGCAAAGTGGGTCACTGGTTCAGGAGGCTGCTAGGCTTCCAGGGGAGCGAATGATAGAGTACAAAGAGGTTTTGTGCGAGCCCCTTCATGCCTCAGTCCAAACCTGACGAACCTTTCGTCCGCAAGGTCTTCAAAGCGCTGGTGCTGGTGGTCGGCGCAGCGATGTTCCTAAGCTTCTCCTTTGGCCCCATCCTCCAGGCGCTGGGGCCTTCGGACTCGCAAGACACCGCCAACTTGGTTACTGAGCAACTGCGGGCCCAGGCGGACGGCTACCGGGCTGTGCTGGAACGGGAGCCGGATAACCCCATCGCCCTGCGGGGGTTGATCGACACGCAACTGCAGCTCAACGAGCCGCAAGGGGCCATCGAGCCGCTGAAGAAGCTGGTGGAACTGGAGCCGGAAAATCGGCAACTGCGAGCTTTTTTGGCCCAGATTCAGCAAGATACAGGGGATCTGGAAGGGGCATTAGAGCAGCTCCAGATCCTTCACGAGAAGGATCCCAAAGATAGCCAAGTCCTGCAGGAGCTGGCCGACGTTCAACTAGCGCTGGGCCGCCCTTCTCAAGCCATTGAACTACTGGAGAACTATCTGAAGGAAGTCCCGGAAGATAACGATGTCCGTCTGCGCTTGGCCTTTATCTACGTCCGCAATAACCAGACGGAAAAGGCTGTCGCCCTCTACGACGAGATGATTGCGGCGGATCCCAGCGACTTTGCGCCCGTGTTGGGCAAAGCAATAGCCCTTAGCTCCGCCACCGATGAAAACCTACGGGCAAAAGCCCCGGAGCTATTTGAGCAAGCAGCCCGCCTGGCCCCGCCCAAGGTGCGGGAGGAAATCCGGCAACAGGCCAAGCTCTATGCCCAAAGAAACCAGCCTTAGGCTGTAGAGAGTCAGGGGACTGCTGCCTGAGGATGTAGGTAGCAGAACTTGCAACTAGCCGTCCCCCTCAGGCGTCGGAGAGATCCTTGAGGGCCGCTTCCACCGAGGGATAAGTCTTGAAAAGAGAGTCCAGACGGGTAACCTTGAGAACTGTCTTGGCTTTCTCTCCTAAACCGCAGAGCTTGAGATGACAGTCGGCGGCGGCGCAGGCGCGTCTTGCCCACACCAAAGCCGAAACTCCCCTGCTGTCGATCTGCGTAACCTGGCTCAGATCCAGCAAGAGGTGCTTGGGTTTCTTGGCGAGAATCTGACTCAGCTCTTTCTGCACCAAAGCAGGCTCTAGCTGCGCTGCAGGAAGCTTGACGAGGGCGACAAGGGATCCCTTGGGGCTGAGCCAGGTGGAAACATTCACAAAAGGCTGAGAAAGTCAAGGGCGGGAGCCACATTGATTCTGAACCAAAGCCGCCGGGTTGGGTTCCGCCGGGCAACTTTTATTTGAGATGTGGGAAGGTAGCTCTAATGGATACGCACGGGATCCCGGATTGGTTGGGGGATGCGGCTGCCCTGGGTTTGTTGGCCCTGCAGATGCCGATGGCGGCGGTGTTGCTGGCGCGGCTGCTGCCCTCTTTGTGGCGCCCTTCCCCTCTGCCCCCTGGCCAAGCGGGGATCCCCTTCCCGACGGGCCTGGTCAGCGTCTTGCTGCCCACCCTCAACGAGGCCGAGCGCCTGGATCCCTGTCTGGAAGGGCTGCACCGCCAGGGAGCGGTTGTGCGCGAGGTGCTGGTGGTGGATAGCCGCTCCCAGGATGGCACCCGCGAAAAAGTGCTGCAAATGGCCGCGCGGGATCCCCGCTTTCGCCTCGTTACCGACGATCCCCTGCCCAGCGGCTGGGTCGGTCGCCCTTGGGCGTTGCACTATGGATTTCTCCAGTCGGATCCCGCCTCTGAGTGGATCTTGGGCATTGATGCCGACACCCGCCCCCAGCCGGGCCTGGTGGAGCGGCTGCTGGAAACTGCCCAGGCCAAAAAGCTGGATCTCATCACCCTGGCGCCGCAGTTTATCCTGCAGCACTGGGGGGAAGGCTGGCTGCAGCCAGCTCTTTTGACAACCCTGATCTACCGCTATGGGGCGGCAGGGGAGACTCCCCACTTGCCGGAGCGGACGATGGCCAATGGGCAGTGTATGTTGGTGCGCCGCTCGGTGCTGAAAGCCATGAACGGCTATACCCTGGCGCGGGCCTCCTTTTGCGACGATGTCACCCTGGTGCGGCAGATCGCGGCAGCCGGCTTTAAAGTAGCTTTTTGCGACGGTCGGCACCTGCTCAAGGTGCGCATGTACACCTCTTTGGCCGAAACTTGGCGGGAGTGGGGCCGATCCCTGGATTTGAAAGACGCCACCCCCAGGGCCCAACTGTGGGGGGATATGGCCCTGCTGGTGCTTACCCAAGGGATCCCACTCTTGGCAGTGGGGGGGCTGGGGATCAAGGCCGGGCTGGGGTTCCCCTTTTCCCTAACAGAGCAAGTGTTGTTGGGGCTCAACCTGGGCTTGCTGGCCCTGCGACTGGGGGTGCTGATGGGCATTCGCGGCTCTTATCAGGATCCCCCCTGGACGTTTTGGGCTTCGCCGCTGGCGGATCCCTTGGCTGTCCTGCGGGTGATCTTGTCAGCCCTCAGCCGCCCCCGCTCTTGGCGCGGGCGCACCTACTAGTCGACTGCCTCAGGATCTCACCTGCCCCGCGAAGCGCAGCGGAGTGACAGCAGGCGCAAGCGAGTGTTGGGTGGCCCTCAAATAAGGCAACCCCTGATCGAGTAAGCCTAGCTGCACCGCTCTTTCAACAGGGTAGTTTGTGATCACTAGCTCCGTGATTTTGCCTCGTTTTGTCCCCTTGCAGTTGATAGCCCGGTTTGCTTGAACTTCATCAATAGCAAAGAAGGGCATAGCGTACAAAGAGCGAATGATTGCGGTGTCAGAATTAGAAAGCATGATGTACACCTTATTCTTGCTTAAGTCAATGCAAATGTCTCGTAATCGCTCTTGATCCTCTAGGCCGAAGCCACTGGCATGATAGGAGGTAAAGTTTGATGTTTGCGAGACAGGAACGTAAGGCGGGTCGAAATACACCCAGTCGCCTGGCTTGGCCCTCTCAACAACCGTATCAAATGGCACGCACAAAATTTCAACATTTTGTAGAGCAAGGGATGCAGCTAAAAGATTGTCTTTGTCTAGATACTTTGGAGCTTTATATCGCCCAAAAGGAACATTGAACTTTCCTTGCCGATTGACGCGATACAAACCATTATAGCCTGTCTTGTTCAGGTAAATCATGCGCGCTGCTCGTCCTACAAGACCCATTGACCAAGGATCTTTCTCTCGAATCTGGTAATAAAAACTTTCATTGTGTGGAAATTCGGAGAGTAGTTGAATAACTTCCCAAACATGATCGCGAATAGCCAGGTAAGTATCTATCAGCTCAGCGTTGATATCGGAAAGGATCGCCTGTTTGATTTTGCATTCTCTATACAGGCGAAAGAAAAGCGCGCCACTCCCAACAAAAGGCTCGTGGTAAGTTCTGAAATAGACCGGCATCCGCTCTAATAGGGCGTCTGTCAGTTGTGTCTTGCCACCGGCCCATTTTAGAAAAGGTCGCGGAAGAAGCAAATCGCTCATGTTACAATCCAAAATACAAACGTAACCAATCTTCTAAATCGCTGAACCAAACCACTTTCTCAGTAGACATCAGTTATCCTTGCATGTTCTTTGAAAACCCTTCGCCGTCAATTACCTCGATCCCTGGAATAGGCCAGTGCTCCATATCTTGAATGGTTGCAGGGATCTTCTCTTCCGCTGTGCCTGACGTCGCCTGAAACTTACACTCCACTCCCAGTCGCTTGCCGCTTTTTTCATCGCTAATGACCACATCAATATACCGCTGTTGCCCCCACAGCCTTCGTGCTGGTCTTCAATCCAAGAGATTGTGCCAGAGCAACAACTCGCTGCTTTAATTCGTCACCACTTTTAGGCGCTGTTCTTTTTCCTGACATAGAGAAAACTCCTCACAGACAATCAGCTTCGTTTGTTTTCACCACCCCTGCGCTCTCCCATCGCCACCCAACTCCCGAAGCTTTGCGGCTAGGCGCTGCTGTTCCTGACGGACTTGGGCGAGGGCTGCTACTGCCGCTCCTGCCCTACTTGTTCAATTCCCCCAGAAGCAAATTCCCGTCGGCAGTCCACCACTGCAAGTAGGTGGCTGTGGTTTCTACTTTTTGTCGGTGCCACACCCTCAAGAACCAGCCGATCTCCGGAGTCCAGTAGCAGTGGTTTTCATCTGCTGTTGCAGAAGCACATAGCAACCTTAATACAGATTAGTGATCGGGGGCAAGATGGATTTAATGCAGGGGCTCGTGGATTTCGTAGACAGCAACCCCGATCTCCGAGAGCTGGGGCAAGCCTTAGCTGTCAAAACAACACTCCAAGGCCATACTCACCCCTAGGTCTGTGACGTGTTGCAAGTGTCATCAAGCTTTATCAGCAACCGGAACTTATACTCCCAAACCAAGGAGCTGCTGGACTTGCTCTAGCTTATCGAGGCTCAAAGCCCTATCTCTCTCCCGAATAAAAAGCTGCTGCTATTGCGATGAGCTGAAGGAAAGTTTAGAAGAGGCAGTCCCAGAAGAATGAGGAAGCAGTTGCTCAAAAAAAGAGATACGGCATAAGGCAAAAGAGTAGAAGCTCCTGATGGACAAGGGGGAGCTAACAGTGTTTATGGTAGATGAGCGTCACCCGCTATGAGGTTACCTTTGTGGATAGAGGTGGGGGGTAAAGGAGAACAGATTGCGGCCGATATTAAGAATATCAGGGGGAGGCGAAGTTACTTTGGGGCATTAGATTATGACAAGAGAGAGTTTCTGTTGCAAGTATATAATAAGGCAGATTCTCAAAGCATGAGAGCGTTTATAGAGTACTTAAGAGTTGAGAAAAAAGAACAAAGGATAGCGATTTTTGGGATGGGGCGGACTATCGTTGCTGTAAATAGGTTAGGGCGTATTTAGAAGAAGTGAGCCAGAGGTTAAGAGAAGAGGAGTGGCCAGTCAGGTGCATTCTTTTTGTTCCTTATACAACGGAACAGAATTTTGATTTTCCTATCATGAATATCTTAGGAATGCTACGATCAGCAGGGAAGTTACAGGAGCTATGCTATGCTGGGGTGTTAGTCATCGAAATCAGCATGCGTGTCCATTACTTACAACATGTGCCCTTTGAAGGTCTGGGCTATATAGAGTCCTGGCTCAAAGCCAAGGAATACCCTGTAACGGGCACAAGGTTTTTTGAATCGACGAGATTGCCGAGCCTAGATGAATTTGACATGCTCATCGTCATGGGTGGCCCCATGAGTGCCAATGACGAAAGTGCATTTCCTTGGCTAGGTCAGGAGAAGGAGTTTATCCGCAATGCCATCGAGGCCGGCAAGTCCATTTTGGGCATCTGTCTGGGGGCGCAACTGATTGCCAGCGCAATGGGTAGCCGAGTGTTTCCAAATCGTGTTAAGGAAATAGGCTGGTGGCCGGTACGAGGGGTACAGCCCCCTGATGAGCTAACCTTTCGCTTCCCGCCCTCGATTGAGGTTTTTCACTGGCACGGGGAAACCTTCGAGCTGCCCCCTGGTGCAATTCACCTTGCCAAGAGCGAAGGCTGTGAGAACCAGGCCTTTCAGCTTGGACGCTCAGTGATCGGCCTCCAGTTTCACTTGGAAACCACGCCAGAATTGGTGCAAGGGCTTGTCTCCCACTGCCGCAACGAACTGTTGCCATCTACCTATGTGCAGTCGGAAGCAGAGATCCTCTCAGCCTCCCCTGAGAAGTACCAAGCCATAAACCGTCTAATGGGCGAGGTTCTCTCCTTTCTCTGTCGCTCCGATCCCTAGGCCCCGCGCTGCGCTCTAGAGAGCGGCCAAAGCCGTAAGATGCAGATCTGCAAGCCAAAGTTCCAAGAGGATAGACGTGGGCCATCAGGTTTTGGGACTGGGGATCGCGGGTTGGTCGGCTGCACGGCTGCTGCGGGCCCAGGGAAAAGAGGTGTGGGTCTGGGACGAGCAGGATTCGGAGCTCTTGCGGCAACGGCAGGCGGAGCTGGAACGGGAAGGGATCCCTGTCCACTTGGGCCAGCCTTTTCAACTGCTGCCGGGAGTGAAGCAGGTGGTGGTCAGCCCGGGCATTGCCTGGGATCACCCGCTGCTGCAAGAGGCGCGGCGGCAAGGGATCGAGGTGGTGGGAGAGGCGGAGCTGGCCTGGCCGTTTCTTGAGCACCTGCCTTGGGTGGGGATCACGGGCACCAACGGCAAAAGCACCACCACGGCCCTGGTGGCGGAGATGTTCAAGGCGGCAGGGCTCGAAGGGATCCCCTGCGGCAACATCGGCTTACCTCTGTCGCAAGTGGCTCTAGAAACCTGGCAAGGGCGGCGGCAGCCGGCTTGGATCGTGGCAGAGCTGAGCAGCTACCAACTAGAAGCCAGCCGCCACCTGATGCAGAGCTCCCCCGGCAGCCCGCCCCGCATTGGGGTGTGGACAACTTTCACCCCCGATCACCTAGAGCGGCACGGCACCCTGGAGCGCTACGCCGGCTTTAAGGCGCGGCTGCTGCAGCGGGCCCAGTGGCGGGTGGTCAACGGCGAGGATCCCTACCTC
The DNA here is from genome assembly GCF_054060575.1 of Thermostichus sp. MS-CIW-15. Lineage (NCBI taxonomy): Bacteria > Bacillati > Cyanobacteriota > Cyanophyceae > Thermostichales > Thermostichaceae > Thermostichus > Thermostichus sp. MS-CIW-15. The sequence goes on from NZ_JBSSDI010000022.1 coordinate 38,579, forward strand.
TTTCGCCGCCGGCAGGACTGGGAAAACACCTACTGGGTTTCGCTGCAAGATCCGCAAGCGGATGTTTTCCTGCGGGGGAGCACTCTTTACATCCAGGGAGAAGCGGTAGCCGAGCTGGAGGATTTTGCCGAGCGCTGCCCAGGCTCGCACAACTTGCAGAACCTGCTCCTAGCGGCAGCGGCTGCTCATCTGGCCGGGATCCCCAACACTGCCATTCAAGGAGCCATCCGCTCTTTTGCCGGCATGCCCCATCGCCTGGAGCGGGTAGCCCAAATCCAGGTGGGATCCACCCCCATCCGCTTTGTCAACGACAGCAAAGCCACCAACTACGAGGCCGGCTGGGTGGCCCTCAACGCCCTCTCCCCGCCCATCATCCTCATTGCCGGTGGAAGGGCCAAACAGGGGGACCCCTCAGCCTGGCTGCGGCTTATTCAGGCTAAGGTGGCCCGCGTGTTGCTCATTGGGGAGGCTGCCCCTGCCCTGGCCCAGGCCCTCCAGGAGATCCGCTATACTGACCTCGAGATCCTGCCAACGCTAGATGTGGCGGTGGAAAGGGCTTTTGTAGCTGCTTGCTCCCTAGCGCAAGCCCTGGACAATCCGGCCCAGCCCATCACCGTCTTGCTCTCGCCTGCTTGTGCCAGCTTTGACCAGTACTCCAGCTTTGAGCACCGTGGCCACCACTTCCGCGCCTGCTGCCAAGCCCTTGTGGGATCCCTGGAATGCTGAAGCCCGCTGGCTGCGCTGGCTGACGCTGGTCTGGTTGGGGATGGGACTAGCGATGCTGTTTTCCGCCTCCTACCCGGTGGCGCAGCAGACTACCGGCGATGGCCTCTATTTCTTTAAGCGCCAGGTGCTCTGGTCAGGGCTGGGGCTGGTCTGCTTCACCATCCTAGTGCGCATCCCCTTGCAGCGCTGGTTCCCCTGGGCGGGGATCCTCTGCCTGCTGGGCATTGGCTTGGTCTGGGCCACCCACGTGCCAGGGCTGGGGGTTTCCCGCCTGGATGCCAGCCGCTGGCTGGATCTAAAGGTGATCCCGATTATTCAGCCTGCGGAATTGCTCAAGCCCCTGTTGGTGCTGCAGGGATCCTGGGTGTTTGGCCGTTGGTTTTACCATCCCCTCTGGTTTCGCGGCGTCTGGGTCGGGCTCTTTGCTTTGGCGCTGCTGGGGATCCTCATCCAGCCCAACTTGGGTACCACCGCCATCTGCGGCCTTACCCTCTGGGTCATGGCCTGGACGGCTGGGCTCCCCCTTTTTACCCTCTTGGCTACCGCGGGACTGGGGATCTTGGCGGCTGGGGTGAGCATTCTCAGTAAAGACTACCAGCGGCGGCGCATCTTAGCCTTTTTGGATCCCTGGGGGAATGCTCAGGGGGACGGCTACCAGTTGGTGCAGAGCCTTTTGGCTATTGGCTCAGGTGGCTGGTGGGGCAAAGGCTATGGTCTTTCCCTACAAAAGCTGTTCTACCTGCCCATCCAGTACACGGACTTCATCTTTGCTGTGTATGCAGAAGAGTTTGGCCTGGTGGGATCCCTTTTCTTCCTGGGGCTATTGAGCGCCTACACCTGGGTCAGCTTGCGGGTTATGCGGCGCTGTCTCGACCTGCCTGCCCGGCTGGTGGTCTGCGGCTGTCTGATGTTTTTGGTAGGGCAGGCACTGCTGAATATCGGCGTGGTCAGCGGCCTACTGCCGACTACAGGGGTGCCCTTGCCCCTGTTTAGCTACGGCGGCAGCTCGATCCTGGCGGGGCTGATCATGGCGGGGCTGTTGGTCCGGGCCGCCCGCGAGGTGGGCTAAGGCCTGTAAGCTTCTCACTCGGCAGCCAGTAGATAAAGACTTGGGGGTTCAGAGGGGATCAATCGGTAGGGATCCGCCTGGTTAAGCTCTCGACAGAGGTGAGCAAAAGACTGGAGACCTTCAAGGCGCTCGGTGAGCTCGCTGAGGGTATCTAGGTATTCGGCTAAAGCAGCTTGGGAAAGGTGCCAAGACTTGTCCAGCTCCTGGAAATAGGTCATCTGAAACTCGACGGAAAGATTCTTTTCTCTGAGAAAGACCTGCTCTGGCGTAAGCCCTCGATCAAATGGGGAAAGACGAGCAATGCGCTGGATGCGTTCGCTAGAGATGCGGCCAGCGAAGCCAGAAGCCTTGTACGTATAGGCCGTCCGGAGCTGAGGCCGATCTGCTGGCAAGAGAGCTGCACACCACCTTTCGCTCAGTTCCCGGAAACGAGGGACCTCGAAGTTTAGGACATCAACAGCATCTTGAAGGTACCCATGTTTAAGCAGAAGCTGGGATTCCGCCGCTAGGGAGACCGCCCAACCCTTGAGAGCAATATCGCTGAGCAATAGGCAGTGGACCTGGCGCTCAACAGGGATCTGATGGGCTTGGTCAGAGAAAAAAATTCGGATATTTCCTGTCCTTCCTCGATGCTGTTCTCGAGGTTAAGTAGCCACGACCTCAGCTCCTTATCACCTCTCGTAGAGGCTTTAATGAAGTTATAGCAGTCTTTAAAAAGAGAGCTGACCATCCACCGCCTGGTACTGGGATCTACATCCGACGCTTCAGAAGAGTTAGCTCCCCAGGCACATTGAGCATAAAAGAGTGCAATAGCAGAAAGAGGAATGATGCAAGGCGGCTCTGGAAGAGCCAGAATCTCCTGAATTTCCTCCCTCAGCTCCTCGATCCTTTGCTCTAGAGGGTTGTCGGTTTGATTCCGCATGTCAACCTTGTTGAGCAAGAAGACCATCAAACTGGTTTGACCTCTGAGAAACTCTACGACATCCTTTAGCTCTCTCAAGAGAGTTTCCCGTCCTTGCCAATCTGTCTGAGAGTAATCCAGTGCAACAAAGCTAAAGCACTTGCTGACATGCTCTTGGATAATCCTAAGGCTTATTCTATCTTGAATTGAGTTTAGGCCAGGCAAGTCATAAATCTCGACCTGTAAGCCCTCAGGCAGGCCTAACAGAAAAGGGTTTCTGACCGGCAGCAGCGGACACTCAACGTCTACCTGAGGGATGCCCACCTCCGCTTCATCCCTCTTCCTTCTCTTCTTTCGTCGCTCTTGGTGGTAGGCCTCCATCGTCAGCTTGAGCCGGCTGTAGATTTCTTCGTCCCTCAGGTCTTCCCACGTGCCGCATTCCCAGGTGGCTCCTTCGGTATTGTGGATAACTAGCCTGCTCCGCTCGCCGTGCCTAATCCGCAGGATCCCGGCACTCATCTCCTGGGCCTCAATAGGCGCGATTTTCCGGCCAATGAGGGCGTTCACAATAGTGGATTTACCCGAAGAGGTGGTACCAATGGTGGCGATCCGGAAGGAGGGCTTCTGTAGGCGGGCAACGGCCTCTTCGTAGACAACCCGAAAGGCCTGCAGCTTCTCCAGCAGCACAGAGCTGCTAGTGACGCCGTGGTATTCGCTGAGGATCCCGGCAGTGAGGTTGCCAAGGGTGAACAGTGACTCTCTTGCGATCCGCAGGGCTACCGAGGGATCGTAGAATCAAGCCTGTGATGCGCTCCTTCAGATAGAGTTGAAGATGACATGCCGACAGCTCTCAAGCCGCTTCGCCGGCATTATAGTCCTTTCGCTAGTACTGTGGTTCGTTTTCTTCGCACTTTTTCAGCGTCCTTCTTGCCAGCAATGCTGATTTAGTAGCATAAAGAAATGGCTCTAAAATGCACATAGCCGCCGGCAGTTCTGGGGTCAACAAGAGGTAGTTTGCGAATGATGGATGGGTCTTTGCAATCTTTCTTCGCCTCTGCCACCCAGGTGGGGCTGGGGGTGGCGGGTCTGCTGGCTTTGGTTACTCTGCTGGCCTGGATCCGCAACTGGCCTTGGAAGTTTTCGCTGGTGGGCTACACGGCCTTTACGCTGGTTTTGACGGCGGGCTGTTTTGCCCTCAGTTTGGGGCCGATCTTTCGCTCCCGCATCCCCGGCGCTGCTCCCTACACCACGGTTTACGACCAAGGGGCGGAGCGGGCGGTCATTGCCGTTAGCCCAGATATCACCCCGGAGCAACTAATCCTTACGCTGAAGCAGGCAGCTAGCGATCTGGCCTCCTCTGGTCGTTTCTCTACCGGCTCGCCGGTATTTACCCTGCAAGCCCGCACTGTCATCCACCCCGAGCCGGGAGTCTCCGAGCCCTTACTTTTGGGCACGCTGCAAAAGCCTTTGGGGAAACGCCTGCGCACCCCGGAAGAACAACAGCAGCAGCAAATCCACCTGGAGGAAGAGGCCTTTGCTCAGCTGCGTAGGTTAGCCCAAGTTCAGGAGGCCGCCCCGCCCTCTGGGGGGACTTTGCAAGAGCCTCCCCTGGCCCAGTCCTGAGCCCTCAGCCAGCGGCGCAGATCTTGCTCTACTTGCTCAGGGATCTCCCAGGGAAAGAGGTGGGCCACGTTGGGATAGACAATGCAGGTGCACTGAGGGAGAAGGCGGGCCGTGGCTAGGCTGCTGGCAACAGTGATGTGGCAATCCTGCTCCGCAGCCAGAATCAAAACCGGCAGGTGCAGGCGGTGCAGCTCCCCCTCGCGGTTGTAGCCCTGTCGAAGGGCAGCGCGTAGGGCTTGGCGAGCCTGAGGAGAGGTATGCAGGTAAGCCGGCAAAGCTGCCTGGGCCAGGTAGCGATAGGTTCTCGGGGTATGTCTCTGGATTAGGTAGCGGTAGAGAGAGCGGCGGCCAAAGGTGTTGATGTTCCAACTCCAGCCGGGCCAAAGCCAGTTGAGCAGCGAAGCAATGCCGGTGTTGAGCTGATCCCAAAAATCGGTAGGGGGATGGTTGCTGCGGGGACAGGCAGCGCTGGCCACTAGGATCAAACCTTTGACCCGCTGGGGTAGGCGCAAAGCCAACTCTAGGGCTAGGATCCCGCCCAAAGACCAGCCCAGTAGCAGACACTCCCGCCAGCCCAGGCGATCCAGCAGCTCCTGCAAGTCCTCCAGGTGGGCCGACATCTCAAAGGGATCCCGTACTTGCGAACGCCCGTAGCCGCGCAGATCTGGGGCTACGCAAGGGTGCATCCCAGCCACCGCCTCGGCAAAAACTTCCATGCAGTCAGCATTGCCGGGATGGCCGTGGAGCAGCAAGATGGGCAGGGAAGGGATCCCTTCTCCCCAGGCCCGGTAGTAGAGCTGCAGGCCCATAGCTTAAGCGCTGGCCACCTTTTTCGGCGTCGGCTGCAGCTTTACCCCATTGGGAATGCAGATCAGGTTCTGATCCAGGATCTGCACAAACCCCTTCGAGCGCAGGGATCCCAGCAGGCGAGTAACCGTCACGCGGGTGGCACCAATGGCATCCCCGATCTGGGCGTGGGTGAGGGGCCAGGGGAGGTACATCCCCTGCTCACAGGGCTGCCCATACTCGTCGATTAACAAGGTCAAAAAGCCCTTCAGGCGGTCGATGGCCCGACGCTGGCCCAAGTTGCCCAGCCAGAGCAACTTGCGTTGCAGTTGCTGGCGGAAGCTTTCTTGAATTTTCTGGTGCAGATAGGGCCACTGCTCCAAATCCTGCCAGTAAAACCACATCACCGTCGTGCGATCGACATGGGTGCAGGCTTTTAGCTCAAAGCGCTCCGGGTTGCTCAGCTCAAAGGGCACCCCGGGCGTGATAAACCCGACAAAAACCTCCCGCCGCTCCGGCGTTTGGCTGACCAGGCGCACCACACCCTCCTGGGGAATGTACACCAGTCCCGGACGGGTGGGGATGCGCACATCTTTGGGAAAAGTGCGAGAGCGGTAGTGCTCCTCAGCCCACTGGCAGAGTTCTCGCCACTCCTGAGCTTCTGTTGCCGATGCCATGGAAACTAGGGACATGGGATAGACTTCCTGTCGATTGAGCAACTTTGGGGGCTATATGGGCTCTTCCCTCGACCAAAGACGCTGTTGGCAGCCCCCACAAGAGGAAGAAGACTAGCTTTACCTTAGCTTCATAATGACCCTCAAGATTTACTGAACGACACCGTACCTCTACGGATATTGTCTGTAAGACTATGCTCAATGACAACATGCTAGACTGCGCTTCTCAGGCTTTGTCTTGGCTTCCGGCCGGCTGTAGGCTTGGCAGCAGAGGGCATCATGGAGGCAGCCGAGCTTGGTCGAAGGGAAGGATGGCCAGGGGTGGGTGAGGGGTGGCACTGATGAACATTCTCGTCAGCAACGATGACGGCATCCAAGCGGCCGGGGTGCGGTGTTTGGCGGCAGCGCTGGCTCAGATAGGCGGGCACCAGGTAACGGTGGTCTGTCCGGATCGGGAGCGCTCGGCCACGGGCCATGCCCTAACCTTGCACAAGCCTCTAAGGCTGGAGCCGGTGCGGGAGGGGTTTCCGCCAGAGGTGCAAGCTTGGGCCTGTTCAGGCACACCTTCGGACTGCGTCAAGCTGGGTTTGGATGGCTTGCTGCAACATCGTCCCGACTGGGTGATTTCTGGCATCAACCAGGGGGCCAACTTGGGCACCGATGTGCTCTACTCGGGCACTGTCTCAGCGGCCATGGAAGGGCTGTTGGAAGGGATCCCCAGCCTAGCCGTGAGCCTGGCCAGCTTTACCCACCAGGATTTTCAGCCGGCGGCCCAGGTGGTGCTGACCCTGCTGGAGAAGCTGAGACTGAAGCCCCTAGAGAAGCCAATGCTGTTGAACGTCAACGTGCCGCCGCTGGGGCTAGCTGAAATACGCGGCATGGTCTTGGCCCGCCTGGCCTGGCGCAAGTACACGGATCTCTACGAGAAACGGGTAGATCCCCGCGGCAAGGCCTACTACTGGCTGGCAGGAGAGGTGGTGGAAGAGGAGGTGGATCCCTGTTCCGATGTGCGGGCGGTTGCCGAGGGGTATGTGTCGATTACGCCCCTGCAGCCGGATTTAACGGCCTACGCCGCTTTCGAGAGCTTGCAGCGCTGGGGCCTCTCAGCCTTTGGCTTTTGAAAGCAAAAATGGCCTAGGGCAAGCAGGCTTGGCCGGGATCGCAGCCAGGGGAAACCCTAGAGGGGAACGGCTGCCAAGGCCAGCAGCCGTTCTGCCACAGCCTGGGGAACAGGCATCACCGACAGTCGCGTGCCTCGCCGCACCACTTCTAACTCCGCAGGGGTAAAAGTGGCCCTTAACTGGGCCAAAGGGATCAAGCGCCCAAAGGCGGCAACAAATTGCACCCGCACTGTCTGCCAGCGGGGCGCTGCAGGGGTTGACTTGGGATCGTAGTAGGGGCTGGTGGGATCAAACTGGCTGGGATCCACCACCTGAGTCTCCACGATCTCCATCAGGCCGGCTATGCCGGGGGGGTCGGCGTTGGAGTGGTAGAAAAAGGCGCGATCCCCAACCTGCATGGCCTTCAAGTAGTTGCGGGCTTGGTAGTTGCGCACGCCGTCCCAAAGGGTTTGGCCGTCCCGCTGCAGATCCCAGATGCTGTAGACGCTGGGCTCCGATTTCATCAGCCAGTAGTTCATGAAACGCTAGGCGCCGGCAGCAGGCAAGCGACGGGCAACAAACTGGACAAAGTTTTGCAATATCTTCAAGCCTACAGGGCCGGACTTTTCGGGGTGAAATTGGGTGGCAAACAAGGTGCCGCGGGCAATGGCGGCCACACAGGTTTGGCTGCCGTGCTGGGTGGTGGCGACCACCCAGCTTGGATCCTTGGGCACCGCGTGGTAGGAGTGGACAAAGTAAACCCAGCTTTGCTCGGGGATCCCTGCCCAAAGGGGAGAGTCGGGCTGGGTAAGGTGCAACTGGTTCCAGCCCATGTGGGGGATGCGCAGGCCCGGCTCCGGTCGAAAGCGCTGCACCCGCCCCGGCACGATGCCCAGCCCCGGCTCTGTCCCCTCTTCGCTGTCTTCGAACAAAACTTGCAAACCAATACAAATGCCCAAGAAAGGCTGCTGCCGCTCGATGGCTTGTCGGATTGCCTCCCCAAAGCCGCGCGCCCGCAACTGCTGCATGGCTGGGTCAAAGGCCCCATCGCCGGGCAGGACAAGGCCATCAAAAGCCGCTAGCCCAGCCGGCTCTGTGACTAGCTGCACCTCGGCCCCGGCCCGCTCCAGCCCTTTGCAAGCTGAATGCAGGTTGCCGGCATCATAGTCGATCACCGCCAGGCGCACGGCTTTCATGGCTTTTCCTGAAACCTTCAAGAGCCTATCAGTATAGTGGTTTTAGCTAATCCGCCGTTCGCGCTAGCGGGACGTAGTCCTGGAAGCCCCGCTCTGTACCCCCCTATATCCCAGCCCCCCAGTCCCCCAGTCCCCCCTTATACGGGGGGATGTAGGGGGGCGGGCCGGCCAGAGTCAGGATGAGAGGCGGGAGCGTTCAACAGGTACAATGCATTCATCATGAGAACCGCTTACCAGTACCGCTTGC